>JAHQWH010000117.1 GCA_029856105.1 Promethearchaeia archaeon
CTGCTACCGCATCATTTCCTACTACAATTAAATTTGTACGCTTCAAATTAGAATCTTTGTAGATAAAGGGTCCAGCGCCTTCTAAAAAGTAGAACAGATCGTTTATAACTAGACTTGGTTTTTTGACACTGAAAACATCAAGGATATTAGTGATTAAATCCTGTTTGTATTGATCTAAATGTAAGTAATCTTTCCCGCTTCTTACATTTTTTTGAATTTTTTGAAATTGATTAGACACAAGAGAATAGATGTTTAGTAGTGATATCGTGCATTTAAATAGAGGATCTACGCTAACTTGGTTCAATAAGATTAACCTATCAGATTGTAATATTACTTTTGGAAATTCTATAGTTTTACCATTTATCTCAACGGATTGTAAAGGGTATTTGTTTTGATCGTCTAAAAATACAAATTCTGCCCCCAGGTTTTCTATATACGACTGAATCCCTAAAGTTTTAGCAACCAAATCAGTTTTTAATCTACTAAAGGGGTAACTCCCAACAAAAATCTTTTTCGCTTCTGCTTCTTTGCATAAATTTATTATTGTTTTTATTGTCTCAAAATTGATATTAACGGGAAATCCTTCGGGCGTTCTTAAATTGATTTTAAGGAAAATTTGATCTCCCTTTTCTACGAATCCTGAAATTCCGCCAAGTTTTTCAATTCCATCGATTATTGCTTCACTTGGACTACTACTTTTAATAATTGCAACTTCAGTACTATTCATATTAGAGTTCTCTATCACAAAATATTAAAATTAAATAATTAAATAAATCTTTATTAAAATATTAAGAGTGGTTAAATATTTTGAAGCAGTTTGAATTAAAGATTCGGTTAGAACATCCAGAAATAAATATTTCTTCCGATGTTGTAGGAATAGATATCGGCCAGAGCTTAACAAAGGTTGCGTACCGTAAAGAAAATGAAATCGTGCTATCTATGAGCCAAACGGGGTCAGATTTTCGTGAAATAATAGAATTTTTAGATTTTAATAGAAAAAATTTTAATTTTATTAATTTCACTGGAGGAAAAGCTTTTTCGCTATATAAGAAATATTCTAACGAAACTAAAACTAGATTAATTAACGAATTTGAAGCAAATATAGAAGGATTGGATTTTCTCTATAAGCAGTCTAAAAACAGGGCTCTACCAGCATCAGTAGTAGTTACTATAGGGACTGGAACATCAATCGTATTAAAAAAAGATAATGTTGAGCATATAGGAGGTTCTGCCATGGGTGGAGGTTTATTCATGGGACTAATTAAATTGTTATTTAACATAGATAACTATTTTGATGCTATTGATCTTGCTCGTAAGGGGAATCGATTTAGTATTGATTTGAAAGTAGCTGACATTTATGATATTGAAGATACTAGAGTTGATAAATTATTTCGAGAATTTACAGCAGCTGCTTTAGGTAAAATTAGAAAAGATTTTGATATCAATTCAATAAAAAAGAATGATTTAATTAATTCATTGATTGGTATTATCGGGGAAAATATTGGAACGATTGCTACTCTTATGGCAGAAAATCATAGTATAAAAAATATTGTTTTTTGTGGAGGTTTTCTAATAGAGAATAACCCATTAAAACAGATTTTATCATTACTCTGTAAACTCAAAAGGAAAAAAGCATTGTTTTTAAAAAATTCAGAATATAGTGGGGCTATTGGAGCTCTAATTTTATGAGATCTTAATAATTATCCTTTATTTTAACATTATTGTTAATTCAACAAAAAAGAAGATTCAACTAAGTAAAGGTATTTTAATAGAAAAAAAAAATTAATTGTTAATTATAATTTTCGTTTCTTGTAAACTATAAGTCCTATGATACTAACAGCTATAAATAGCAAGTAAAAGTTACCGAAAGGAATACCTCCAGGGCTACTAACAACAGGAGGGACAGGTATCTCAAAGTTGACATACATTATTTCGGTATCTGTACCCCACACGCCATCAGTGCCATCTTCCCAGACCACATGAACTTGATTTGTACTAATAGCAATGGTTGGGTCACGGCTTGTACCATCGTTCCAGTAAACGCCACTATAACCGTCTGAAATTACAGTTATATTTGACCAACCGTTTATAGTTGTGAGATTGGCATACATAATTTCCCTATCTGTACCCCAAGCACCGACAGTTAGATCTTCCCAAACTACATGAACTGAGTTGCTACTATCAACAGCGATTACTGGGTGATAACTACTTCCATCGTTCCAGTAACTACCGCCATAACCGTCTGAGATTACGGTGGCATTGGACCATCCTGTTGTGGTTATATATGTAGCGTACATTATTTCGAGATCTGTCCCCCACACACCGTCAGTATAATCTTGCCATACTATGTGAATAGCGTTACTACTGTCAATAGCAATTGCAGGGTAGTAACTACCACCATCGTTCCAATAACTACCGCCATAACCGTCTGAAATTACGGTGGCATTGGACCATCCTGTTGTGGTTGTGTATGTAGCGTACATGATTTCGGTATCTATCCCCCACACACCGTGAGTATCATCGTACCATACTACGTGAACAGCGTTGCTACTATCAACAGCAATTGCTGGATGCCAACTATCACCATCGTTCCAGTAACTGCCGCCATAACCGTCTGAGATTACGGTGGCATTAGACCATCCTGTTGCGGTTGTATATGTAGCGTACATTATCTCTTGATCTGTACCCCACACACCGTCAGTTAAATCTGTCCAAACTACGTGAACAGCGTTGCTATTATCAACAGCGATTGCTGGATCGATACTACCACCATCGTTCCAATAACTACCACCATAACCGTCTGAGATTACGGTGGCATTGGACCATCCAGTTGTGGTTGTGTATGTAGCGTACATGATTTCGTAATCTGCACCCCACACACCGTGAGTTTCATCTGCCCAAACTACGTGAACTTTATTGCTACTATCAATAGCGATTGCTGGATCGATACTACCACCATCGTTCCAATAACTACCACCATAACCGTCTGAGATTACGGTGGCATTGGACCATCCAGTTGTGGTTGTGTATGTAGCTTACATTATTTCGTAATCTGCACCCCACACACCGTGAGTTTCATCTGCCCAAACTATGTGAACTTTATCGCTACTATCAACAGCGATTGCGGGGTTATAACTACTATCATCGTTCCAATAACTACTATTAAATCCATCAGAAACCACAGTAACGTTAGAAAAATCCACCACACTTGATTTAAGATCGTAATTATTACAAGTGTTAGAAGAAGCTATTGTAGAATTTAACACAACTACTAAAAAACCACAGAAGAAGAATTGCAATATTATTAAATATATTATCAAAGATTTTTTTTTCATCTTTTTTTTAACCTTTTAAAATTTGGATTATGATAATGAATTAATATTCCTATTTAATTGTTGATACACCACGAGATTTATTGAAAAATCATTAAGTTTGAAGAATAGAAATAATTAGATAACACTATTGTTCGTTGGAGCTATTGGCGCCCTAATTTTTAACAGTAAATAGAAAAAACAAGCAGAATTAAGATAAAGTGTGCCCATGGGAGATATCTATTCATTGAAATTTAGTTCTAATACTACTCTCATAGATACACTATAATGGGCACAATAATTGTAAGTAACTATAATTTTTATAGTTTTAAAGTAAAACACAAGAACTCCAGTTGTAAAAATACAATTTAGATCGATTCAGAGTGCTTTTTTAACATGTCTTCGTTGGTTCTACCCATTCTGATCGCTAATTCCGCAATAATTGCATCTAAGTATACAAATGCGGCAATCTCGAACATTGTGCCTTCGGGAGTTAAAATAGCAGTGTCATCGTGAAGATCGACTTTATCCCTTTTAGTTCTTCCCTTTAATTTTATAGTGATATCCCCAATTCGCCCTATTATTGTTTCAGGATGAGAAGTAATACTAATAATTCCATAAGGTTTAACTGTATTTACGTAATTTTTAAGTAAACTTACAACAATCGCAGTAGTACCTGACCCTGAAAGAACGATTAAAATATCCCCGTTCGAAAGAGCAGGTATAGAACCTAAATTGGTAACCATATAAACTTCTGCTCCAAGATGCACTAATCTAGTGGCAAAGCATTGTAAAATGAAAGCTGAACGCCCGCTTGCTAATAAGAAAAATTTTCGCTTATGTATTAACCCATCATATACTAAATCTATAAATTTTTGAGTGTGCGAGAAATATTTGGTTTTACTCAAATGTTCCATGTTGGATTTAAGGTTTCCCAGTATCACATCCATAGATTGAAAGAGTATCTGCCTTTCTTTTCCATTTAACCTTTGTTCCTTATTGACTTTATCAGCCATATTTAATCAAAAATAGCATTATTAGAGTTATATATTAAATAAGTTAAGATTTAAAAAATATGTTTCGGTTAATTTTATTTTTGATTTAATTCTTTTAAATCCCATTTATCAATGGATTAATTATAAAACTATACAGAAATTAAATTAATAAATTAAATTAACGCTTTAAATAATAAAAAAAAGAAAAAAATAATATTAGAGCTTATACCAAGAAATTTTCTCTATTTGTACTTAATTGAAAGCAAGAGATCATTCTTTGTAATTTTCTTGCGGTTAGCATG
>JAHQWH010000118.1 GCA_029856105.1 Promethearchaeia archaeon
ATGTAAGAAAATTATTAAGGAAAGAATTAGAACCAATAAAAAACCAAATCAATAAAAATAATAAAATACCTATCGCTTTAATTAAAAAATTAGGAAAGAACGGGTTAATTGGACCTTTAATTCCAGAGAAATATAGTGGGACAGATTTAGGCTTGATTGCACATTGTATGATAACTGAAGAAATTTCAAAGATCAATGTAGCTATCTCAGTAACTCGTACACCTTGTATATTAAATGGATATTTTCTTAATAGATATGGAAGCGATTTACAAAAAGAAAAGTTTTTGAAAAAAGTAGCAACTGGAGAGAAATTGTGTAGTATCTGTGTTACTGAAGAAGAGGCAGGCTCAAATGTGGCAGGAATTAAAACGAGTGCGTCAAAAGTGGGACAGAATTACGTTTTAAATGGTTCTAAGAAATTTATAACAAACGCGGGGATAGCGGATTATTATTTCGTTTGGTGCATTACAAGTAAGAAAGTTAACCCTCGTAATGGAATGAGTGTTTTCTTAGTAGAAAAAAACACACCTGGTTTACATACAGAGACCCCCTACGAATTAATGGGAATAAATGGCTTAAATAATGGAATAATTCGATTTGAGAATGTAGAAGTTCCAGAAAATAATCTCATTGGTGAAAAAGGAACGGGTTTTCAAAGTTTAATGAATACTTTTAATATCGAAAGAATAACGTTAAGTTGCGAATGCAATGGCTTATCTATGGCGGCTTTAGAGGATTCGAAACGCTATGCAAAGGATAGAATTCAATTTAATAAACCGATTTCTACCTTTCAACTAATAAAGCTAAAATTAGCTGAAATGGCAACAAAATTACAAGCTGCTCGATTATTAACATATAGTGCCGCAAAGTTAGCGGAAATGAACAAAAAAATAATAAAAGAAGCTTCAATGGCAAAAGCTTTCTCTAGCAAAGCAGCGGTTGAAATCACATCGGAAGCAGTTCAGATTCATGGAGGAAGCGGATACACAGATGTATACTCTGTTGAAAGATATATGAGAGATGCTAAATTCTTTATGATTGGAGGTGGTACTTCTGAAATTCAGAACTTAGTAATCGCACGAGAAGAGTTAAAGTAATATAAATTTAGAAAATTAGAGTTAAAAAAATTAATAATTGTAGAATCCTTTTTTTGTTTTTCGACCGATATACTTATCTTTTACCATTTTGTTTAATAATTGACTTGGTTGGTAATTTTGCCCTAATTTCTCTGTTAGATATTCTCCAATGTGAAGATAAATGTCGTTTCCTACTAAATCAGAAAGTTCCAGTGGACCCATTGGAAAGTTAAAAGCTAATTTTACCGCCGTATCTATATCTTCGGTGCTAGCGATTCCTTCTTGTTTCATATTTATCGCCTCATTACATAATACATATATAAGTCGGGTTGTTATAAATCCAGGTGAATCGTTCACAGTGACAACAGTTTTATTTAATCCTTCGGAAAAATCCTTAGCGATTTTTAAGGTTTTTTCAGATGTATTTTTACTTTTAATTAATTCAATTAATTTCATTACTGGAGCAGGATTAAAGAAGTGAATACCAACGATTCTTTCTTGATTTTTCGCTTTCAATGCCATGTCCGTTATACTTAAAGAAGACGTATTAGACGCTAATAAGACTTCTTTATCGCATTTCTCATCTAAATCAGATAATATCTGTTGTTTTAAAGCCATATCTTCAAATACTGCTTCAATTACAATTTGGACATCCTTTATCGCTTCATCTCTGTTAGTGGATAGATGTATTCTACTAAGAATCTTCTTAGCTTCTTCATCTGACATTTTATCTTTTGCTACAAAGAATCTATTCAAGTTCTTATCAATACTAGCCTTCGCCTTTTTCAATATTTCTTCATTTATATCAACTAAGTTTACATGGTATCCGTGTGTTGCTGCTAATTGTGCGATTCCTGAGCCCATGACTCCAGCACCTATTACACATATATTTTTAATTTCCATATCTTCCTCACTTCTTCCTGAATTTCATAAAATCTGCGCTATGTTTTTCTACAAATGCATTTTTGCCTTCCACCGCTTCTTCAGTACCATAATAAAGAGACAAGCCCCCAACGCCTAATTGCGTGATGCCGGGGGTTCCATCGGTCTCTGCTAAGAACGCATATTTCAGCATTTTCAAAGCTGTTGGACTCTTTTCCAATATTTCCTGACACCAGATATTTACTTCTTCGTCTAATTTTTCTATGGGTACAACTCTATTAACAAGTCCCATTTCTAAAGCTTGTTGAGCGGTGTATCGACGACAAAGATACCAAATCTCCTTAGCACGTTTCACGCCAACAGCGCGCATTAAATCACCCGTCCCGTAACCAGGATCAAAGGAACCTACTCGTGGTCCAGCTTGTCCAAGTTGCGCATGTTCCGCCGCAATGCTAAGATCGCAGGCGACATGCCATACATGTCCACCTCCGATCGCGTAACCATTTACGCGGGCTATAACTGGTTTGGGTAACGTGCGAATCTGGTGAGTTACATGCTGCCAACCAACTTCCAAAGGCAACAAATACGTTCCCTTATAACCTCCTTTCTCGCGAGTCGTCTGATCACCACCGGTGCAAAATGCTTTCTCTCCAACGCCAGTGAATACTACAACTCCTATTTCCTTATCCATACATCTATTAAAAGCATCGATCAATTCATGGACAGTGTGCTGTGTACACGCGTTGTAGCGTTGAGGTCGATTGATTGTTATGCGCGCAATCCCATCTTTCTTTTCAAAAATTATATCTTCATAATCCATTATATTTCATTCCCATAAAATTTAGGTTTCAATTATATCATTAATCAATAAAAATAATCTTGAAATATTTAAAACAATTCCTTATTCAAAAATGATTAAATAAAACGTCTTAGAGTACTAGATATTAAGATTTAAAGCTGAGGAATTGTATTTAGCGTTTTTGTATATATTGAGATCAGGAAATTTCTACATTAATAAATTATATTTTGAAGAAATCTAAATCTTCATTTATAATTTGAGAGGTGGGATTTAAAAAATTCTTCATCTTATTTTTGATTAAGATTAATGATTTGGTTACTTAGTCTTTGGATATTCTTTAATGCCTCTTCATCCTTTGAAACATCTCCTTGACGGAAACCGAATCCAAAAACGCCCGCAATTTTGTTAACTTGTAGTCTTGAAAGGTATCCTTCCATCTCATTTATACCAGAACCGATATCACGCCTTCCAACTATAATGTAGCTCCCTGTTTTGCCTTTTAATTGACCTTTCCTCAAATGCCAGGTCCTTTCCATAAAAGCTTTCATAGTAGCTGTTATTCCTCCCATAAAGATCGGACTAGATAATATTATTAATTGAGCTTTTTTAAGTTTAGTATATAATTCTTGCATGTCATCTTTAATCGAACATTCATCCTTTTCCACGCAATAATAACACTCTTTACACGGGCTAATATTATAATCTGATAGAAAAATCTTTTCAGTTTCAAAGTTATTATTTAATAAATCTATAAGTTTATTTGTTAAAAATGATGTATTCCCATCTTTTCTCGGAGACCCAACAATAAACATTGCTTTTTTCTTTTCCATTATAACTCATCTCATTTTTTTACTCATTTTAATTTTAGTTTAAAATTAATTTTTGCATTTTAGCAAATATTACATGTTCTTAACTAATTCCTTTAAGACGCACTGATCAGCAGCCCAAATCGTTACGTCGTAATTAATTCTATTTCAAAAAAATTATTATATCTATTACTAAACTAGGATACAATAATGGAAAAGAATTAAGCAATAATTATTAATTATTCTTAAAAATAAGATAATATTTTTAAAATTTACAATACTTAAGCCTACTATAAATTCCATAACACTAGCTTAAGGATAGTGAATTTCTACAATATTGTTAAGAATTCACATCGTGAAACTTATGTTTCACGATTTTATAAAGAAAATCGTAATTGTGCCCACTAAAGTATCATGTTTTGCTTTACTTCACGTACCATATTTTGGCCTTCTTTATTGATCTGAGAAATCATTTCTCTTAATATCTCGGTAATTTCAATACCTTTCAATTCACTTGAGATATAAAGCATTGATAGTACTTCTCTTGCTAAAATTGTAAGGTTCTTCATATCATTAATAGGAATTCTAATTCCTAGTGCTTTAATATCCTTTTGCGTTTCTTTTTCCTGTTGTCTAATAGCAATTAAAAAATCGTTTTTTCGTCCTTTCCATAATTCTGATACAGTTCTAATAGATAAGATGTATCTTTTTGTAGGGCTATTTATCCCTTGAATCTCACTTGCGAACTCTAGAGGTTTAGAGTTTCTTATTGCTTCTAATCCAAAAGTTCTGTTGAACTTATTAGTTTTATCTAGCTTTCCTTTCATTTTCGAGATTTCGGACGTTAATTGTTCAATTTTTAACGACAATTTTTCAAATTTTTCGAGGAATAGTTCCCTATCTATAAGATTCTCAGAATCGCTCATTTAAGAAGCCACCCAAATATTATGTATTATAAGTTTTAATTTAGTGTTTAATAAAATTAGTTATTAAGGGATTAATCTCTCTTGCTTTTGTAATTTATAACAATACAAATTTGAATA
>JAHQWH010000119.1 GCA_029856105.1 Promethearchaeia archaeon
ATCAGACTTATTTATATTAAGACTGAAGATAAAAAATATCACGAATGCTCGAAGGACGAAGTAGAGCAATTCCTAAATCTAATAAAGGAAGAACCTAAGACTTAAATTAAACTTCTTTTTAAAAATTCATAAAAGGTAGCTTCTTTATCAATTCAATTAAAATAATCATCCTTCCTTATTTTTAAATGATAATATGAACATATATAAAGAAATTGTTAAAAGTGGTAAATGCATGATGATTAACCACCAATAAATGAATATATTGAAAAAGATGAATGATACAGCAAGGATACTAAAATAAATTCCAACAAAACTAGTAATTCTAATGGTAAACGTGTTGTAATTAGGATGTAAAAAGGAAAAGATTGCCAAGTATATGGGAGTAATGTTGCAGAATGCAATCATTGATTCGGAGGTAATGAAATATACTGGATTGAAATCAGGCATCGCATTACCATCCATTGGGAACCAATATGCTAAGACTGCGAGTGGAACAACCCAATATTTCCAAATAGGCTGCTTTTCAAATTCATATTTTGTTTTATTACTAATCCCTTCATATAACCAAGAAATGGCAACAATTAAAATTAGAATCATGTTACTAAAAGGAATTACCAGCCCAAATTTCTCAGTAATCACGATATTCTGAAGAATTGCTGCTAGGAAGTAATTTATCGTAATAAATACGATGAAAACCCGAATAAACTTACCCTTAAAGATAAATAAACTAATAAAAAAAATT
This sequence comes from Promethearchaeia archaeon, assembly GCA_029856105.1. GTDB lineage: Archaea > Asgardarchaeota > Lokiarchaeia > Sigyniarchaeales > SOKP01 > SOKP01. The sequence goes on from JAHQWH010000119.1 coordinate 743, forward strand.
GTAATTAGAATATGAAATATAATTGAAAGGAAAGTATATGGTTTTAATCCTGTTGACAAGACAAGAATTATTACGTCCATTCTTTCTTCTGCTAAGTAACCCTTTGAGGCATACACCGGAATAAAAAAGCCTATTAATATTAATATTAAATAAAACCACCATTTTTCAGTAAGTTGAATGAGTTTTTTATTATTATTATCATCAGTTGTTTTGCTATTCAAAACAATCACCCTTTTGATCTAATTATATGCAAAATAAAAAATAAGGTTTTAGAATGTTCCTTAAGTCTTTTAAAAATCGATCTTAATTACACTTGTTATTTAATTATACAGAATACTTAGCATTTAATTATTTTTAAAAGAAAAAAATAAAAAAAAATATTATTCAGTTACTTGTATTAAATTTTCTTGAGATTCGTAGATAATAGCACCATCGACAATCAAAGTCCATTTAAAGTAGATTATTACGTTTCCTTTCGTAGTGTTTAAAAATCCATTTAGGACTAAACCTTGACCAAAATACAATGTAGCATTTATTATTGTAAAATTTATTCCTGTATAGACACCATCTATAAATGTAGTGTTTTCAATTGGATACATATCTGGAGGTAAAATTAAGCTATAATCGACATTAAGAGTAGTTGAGCTATATACAGATAGATTAACTTTAACATCCAATCCAGGTGCAGAGAAGTTAGTATCGTAATTTTGAAGAGTTATTTCGAAGTTTGCTGGATTATTCGGATAAGTCATAGTAGTTTCCATCTCAAAGTTATACGAAATTGAAACATTAGAAGTCGTTTCACCCGCTGTAAGGTTCAGATCGGCATACGCATCTTGAGCGTTTTCACCATAACCAACATCTCTAATAAATGCTTCTACAAATCCGGCTAATTTTAGCTGTTGAAGGTTGCCAGCAGTGCTATATGTAGGGACATAATAATAGATTGACCCTCCAAGGGGGTATATCAAAGTATTTCCGTGTCTAGCACCTGAGATTAAAGAAAGCTCTTGCGTTGCTTCAGATCCATAAGTTTCTCTCGCTGTTTTAGGACCAATTAAACTTTCATCGGAATCTCTTGTATAATAGAATATTGCTTCACCAAAATGAGCACCGTGTCTGACTACATATATTCCTGCGAGTAGTGTCGCTGTTTGACCTTGATATTCAACCAAATCTAAACCAATATATTCAATTCCCTCACCTAAATCAGATTCTATGTAGAACAAATTACCATCTTCGGGTCTTTCGTGGAAATCATCGCCTCTTTTCCATGTTTGAGCATTTGTTACGTGATATTTGTAATTCGCTTCTAATTGTAACTCAAATAAATCCTCTGGATAGCGTAATTGTGCTTCTAACCACTCTGGGGCTGGTTGCCAATCGTATTTTGTCAAATATATTTCCCAGAGAGGAGAAGTTGGGTCATTGTTAGGGTCTAAACTCGGATTTTCAATAAAAGTCATATCCCCACTTATTACATCAATTAAACTAACACCTAAAAATCTTAATATAGGGAATTGAGCATACGAACCTACATGGATTTGTGTATAAATCGAAACGGCATAATACATTTTACCTAGTGGGATATTAAAAACTAAGTAGGGATCACTGTCAATTTGTAATTGAGGAAGTAGTATCTGATGAACTCTATCTTTAACATTTCTATTAATCAAATAATCATGTTCACTTTCAAAAGCGTAAGCAAAAAGTCCTATGTTTATAGTTTTCCAAAACCCTTCCAAACCAGTAAGAGTTCCATCTGGTTCTCCCTCGTATGTAAACTGGTTATTAGGAATTCCTTCTGCCCACTCAGTATTAAGTAATATATCGGAGTCATAGGCGCCTAGAGCCCCCGTATCGGAATAACCTAAAGTTTGTTCGAGATATCGTGGACTTTCGCTTTCCCCAAAGAAAATCGGATAATTTTCAGTAATGTTGAAAGTAAAAATATCTGACACATTTACTAAGTCACCCGTAAAGGTATCCATTGCTAAAAAGCCCTCAACATGATCGTATAATTCAGTATTAGTCTGGACAGCATCTCCAGCAATTTCTGAAAAACGTACCGTTTTAGGTGCAACCCAATATTCTTTATTATTTATATATACTATGTCTGAATCTGCTAAACCCTCGAATGTAGAACCGATTGACGCCGCTAAATATTGAACAGCAAAACTTTGATCAAATTGTCTAACTTGGGATACCATTAAAGCGTCGGAAGTTGTGGAAGATTCGGTAAAGTTCGAAATTGGACGTTCTTCAAACATATCTAAACCAGCACACGCCGAAGTCCATTCAATTTCTCTATTAAATTTTTTTATCCATTGTTGTTCTATCCACACTGCTGTATTGTTAAGGTTTAATGTCGGTCCAATACTGAATATTAAAGGGGTAAATGTGAAAGCAATTACGATTACTATGATATATATGATTTTTTTTTGTTTATGTCGTGAAAAAATGTAATTTGCCGAATCTTTTTCGAACTGCATTTTTCCATAAAGGTACATGAAAATTCCTAGAGATGTCATTGTTATGAAACCCAAAATAACGGCCCATATTTGGATAATACCTATACCGTCTAAAGGGAGCGTTGCAACGAAAAAGAATCCAAGTCCGCATAGTAAACCAATTATTAAGAAAGCATTTGAAATCACATAATAGTCGTTTTTACGTAAATATGTATTCTTCACTATGTTAAGAACCAATCTAAGAATTAATACTCCAAAAATAAAAGTCACTACTGGGAGAATTAGATTTGAGTAAACAAAAATCGCTACAAAATTTGTGCTATTCGAATCAAATAAAACAGCAAACGCATCTAATATTATGTTTGGAGTAATTTGAATTTGACCGTTTTCAATCAAATAGATTGTCCAAGAAAAGCCACCGTTATTTACATCAAGTAGTAAACCTAATAGATAGAACATTACAAATCCAATCGTCCACCAAAACACTAATGCTTTTAACCTTGAGGGTTTTCCGAATCTTAGCTTAGTACCAATTATAGTTAACAAATTTCTTTCAGGTGGTAAACTCATTATAACAGATCCTATAAATGCCCCTATTAATGCGGTTTTGTTAAATATAAAATTAGTAGACCACAAATTTAAGAAGAAAAAATCAAAGAAATCAATTCCACCCGCTTTATTTGAATACAATTGAGCTTGAAGATTAATACTCCCGAACCAAGAGGGCCACCACCAGAAAATGGCCATCGATGTAATTATAGCAACAACTACAATAATCAGGAGAAATAATCTTTTATACTTGCCTTTACCTTTAAATAGGTTGTAATTAAACCGAGCTTCTTTTACTATATTTGCATTTTGACAATCTTCACAATAATAGTTGAATTTTTTATGTTTCTCACACGATTTTTTTGCCATGTAAAATCATTTTTTTTTTTTTACTTAAAATTAAAAAGTTAAAATTTTTTTAGATAATATAAAGCGTTAATATAAAAGATAATCATTAATATTAAGAATTTTCTTTTTAGAAATAAAGGTACGCTCTGATGGCCAAAAAGAAAAAAATTCGAGAGGAATTTGATGTAATCTTCGCAAGCGGTAACGAAAAAGCGATTAAAAGAATGTTAGATAATTATCCTTGGTTACTTGACGAAGTTTCAAACGAGATGAAAGGTAACATAGGAGAACAACAGCAAATTATCGCAGCATTAGGCGTAATGGAGGATGAGCTTGGAGGACCTGTTCCTTTAGACGAGATAATTTTTAGTTTAAGAATAGATTTCAATATTCGTAAAACAGAAGAAGAAGTTCACGAAATTTTAAGTGGCACAGAAGATCTAAGTTTAGTTGGAAGAGAGGCAGACGGTTGGACTTTAACGCTTGAAGGGGGTAAAGTTTGCGACGATTTTCTAAATAGAACTTTAGGAAAAATTGAATTTTAATTAGTTTTGCTATTACAAATATTGAAAATAGAGCAACTTATTTAACTCAAAAATGAATTTTAAAATTGTTATTGATACAATATATTTTACCTATAAGTGTTTTGTAATTAAAATAAATGCTTTAAATTTTACTCTAATTTGATGATTAAAATGGAAAAACGAGACGAAGATGAGGATAATAATCAAAAATTTAACGATAAAAATCCAGACCCAACAAAAGTAGCTTTCTTTTCTGATATGGGTAATATGGAAGAAGAGATAGCTGTTGAAGCAATTGAATTAGTAACGCACGCATTATCGTTAATAGAAGCGCGTTTTTACGACGATAGCATTGAAATTTTACGTCAGGCAATTGGGTTATACGATCAAATTAATAAAATTGCAGAAGTTGACGCGTTAAATAATAAAATTTCCGAGATTTATTTATTAAAAGAACAATCTTTTAGGGAGATTGAATTAGAAACCGATACTATAATTGAAGCTTCTCAAGAAGAAGATCTTTTAGAACAGAACGGAGAGGAATTGTATAACCAAGCAGATTCCTTGATTATAGAGGCATTACAACTTGTAACAAACGAAAAGTTTGATGGAGCTCTTGATAAATATGACGAAGCAACAAAAATTCTCAAAAAATTAAGTAAAGAGCTTGAATTAAAAAAGCTAAGTGAACTGATTGAAGATTGTTTTAATAAAAAAGCAGAGTTTGTACGAATACATAAGAGTGAGCCTACTGGGGAGATTATTACTTTAGAGCAAGATAGTGAAGGGTCATTATCGAAATTAGAAATAAAGGCACAACGAGTTAGAGCGTTTGAAGAATCTAAAAGGAAAGAAAATCAAATATCTAACCAAGCATATGAATTAATTGGAAAAGCAACAGAATTAAAAAAGTTACGACAGTATGATGAAGCAATAAGGTTATACGACGAGGGGCTTGCTTTATTTCAAGAAATCAATTGGAACAATGAAGTTAAAAAAATTAAAAACATGATGGAGCAAGTTGAAAGAGAGAAACAAAGATTTTTGGAAGAGGTTCAAAAAATCAAAGCAGAAGAAGAGCGAGCGGAAGAAACCAAAAAACAAAAAGAAACTGCTTTAATAGACAACGCGCAAGTTCAAGAGCAAATAAAATATCAAGCTCAAGCAGAAAAGTTGAGGGCACAATCTGAGAGAGAACAAGAAGAAACGACATTTCAAAATGAAATTGCTGAGATGGTAGATTATGCTGAAAAGTTAGCAAGAGATTATGATTTAAGAGTTAAAAAGGCGATTAGAGGAGGAGAGCTATTTGAAGAATGCGTTTTTCCTGTGGTACTTAAGATTTACGATGAAGTAAGGGAAAAAGTGAAAGATAGAGGTTGGAAAGACCAAGCAGAATTGTATACTAACCAAATTAGGCATTATCGCGCACTTTTAGAAAAAGATAAGAATCTTCGCCAAATAGAATTTCAGAAACGACAAAAACAAAAAGAATACGACGAAGCTTTAAAAATTAAAACAGAATCAACAATTGTTGAAGTAGATATCGCACAAAAAAAAGATTTTGAAGAACAGAGAAAACAAGAAGCTGAAGTTAAAAATTTTAGAGATATGATCGAAAATTTGGTGAATAGAGCAGAAAAAATTGCACGTGAATACAACACCGCTTTTAAAAAAGCTGTCAAAGAGGGTAATTTGAATATTGAATCAAAATATCCAAAAATAATTAAAATTTACACTAAGGCAAGAGATAGCGTTTTAGAAAAAGGTTGGAACGAGGATGCTGCTATTCTTTCAAGTCACATTAGAAAATATTCTGAATTGTTAGAAAAAGAAAAAAGAATAAGAGAATTAGAAGCTAAAAAAGAAGAAGAAAAGAAAACTTATGAAGAATTTCAAAAACTTCAAAGAAAGGAAATTGATACAGAGAAAATAAAAGAAATTGAAGCTCAAAAAGGAAAAGAATTTGAAGAGGATAAATTTCAAAAAGAAATTACTGACTTAGTAGACAAAGCCGAGAGAATGGCGCGCGATTATGAAGTAGCCTTGAAAAAAGCAATAAGAGCTGGAAAACTTATAGAAAATTCACCATACAATAGAATAATTGAAATGTATACAAAGTTGCGAAATAAAGTTTTAACAAGAGGATGGACGGATCAAGCGTTAATATATGCTAAACAAATTAAAAGTTATCATGAGAAATTAGAAAGTGATAAAAAATTACGTCAAATTGAACTTGAAAAAATTCAAAAGCAAAAAGAGTTTGAAGAATCACGGAAAGTAAAAGTGGAGGGGTTAACAGTTGATAAATTGAAAAACCTTGAAAGCTTATCAAAACAAGAACAGGACGAGGTGAAATTAGAAAGAGAAATCGATGATTTAGTAGACAATGCTGAAAAGTTAGCCCGAGAGTACGACTTAGCTATTAAGAGAGGGCAATTTGAAAAAGAGTGTCCTTATTTGATAATTGCAGAATTATATAAAAAGATTAGAGAAAAAGTATATGCTCGAGGTTGGAAAGACGAGGCAGAAATATATGGTAATCAAATTAATAATTATCGTAAAAAATATGAAAGAGATAAACGGTTACGTGAATTAGAGGCTAAAAAAGTAGAAAAACAAAAGGACTTTGAAGATTCATTAAAAATAACTAAAGAAGTTAAGAAACTTAAACTTCAAGAGATACAAGCAATTGAGGGTAAAGAAAGAGAAACTGATGGCTTATTGAACGAAGCTATGAAGCTTATTAATGAAACTGAAAACGAAGTAAGAAGCTATGAGTTGAGTTTAAAAAAAGATCTTTTATATTATGATAGTCCTTATGAAAAAGCAATTTCAAACTATGAAAAAGCTAGAAAATTATTCCAGAAAATAGGGTGGAAAGAAGAAGCACACCGATTAATAAGTACAATAACCTTCTATAAAGAAAAAAAAGTAAAAGATGATAATCTAAGATTACTTGAACAACAAAAATTAGAAACATCTAAGGAAAAGTTGAAATATAAACCGAAAGAAGAAGTTTTTGCTCATGAAAATAAAATTATAGAATTTGAGAGGATAAAAGAAGCCACGACAAAAGAATCTGAGGAAATTTTTAACAATATCAATCGCGCCGAAAGATTGGCTCAGGAGTATGAAATTAAAAAGAAAAAAGGAATTATGAATATTGAATCGCCATACGAAGAAATAATTAATATATATATGACGGCAAAAAAAGAATTTGAAAAGATCGGATGGAACGAACAAGCTAACCAAATAATCAACTCCATACGCCACTATCAAGAGAAGTCAAAAGCTGATAAAAGACTAAGAGCCTTGGAAACAGAAAGGATCTCAAAAGAAGAAGAAGAAATAAAGAAACGAAAAATCGAAACATCTTTAGCAAGAGAAGCAGAAGCAGAGTTATTAAAACAAAAAGCTCAAGCCCTTGAACTAAAAAAAAAGCATGCGTTGGAATATGAATCCAAAAGAGATCAAGCTTTTAACTTTATGGATCTTGCAAAAAAGGAGTTCAAACAAAAGAATTTCGATAAAGCTGTAAAATTTTATCAGGAGAGCGAGAAAATCTTTGTCGAGATCAACTGGTCCGAAGGTCAAAAAATGATTAAAGAGTCTATTAAAGTAATTAAGCTAAAAAAGGAAAGAATTGGACTAGAACAAAAGGTTGCCGAAAGGCAAAAAGCAGAGAAATTAAAACTTGAAGCTCAAATTGAAGATGAAATAATAAAAGCTAAGGATTTACAGACACTGCAACAAGATCAAAGGAGGCAAGAGTTTTTAACTATACAGAAGGAAAAAGAAAGAGAGAAAGAAATTTCAGAAAACGCTTATCACTTTTTAGAAGAAGGAACTAAATTGAAAAATAAAAAGAAATTTGAAGAAGCCTTTGAAAAGTATATTATGGGACGAAATTTATTTAAACAAATTGATTGGCAACACGAAGTTAGTCGAATAAACAACGATTTACTATTTATTCTTAAAAAAGAAATGAAACAAACAGAAAAAATAAAAGCCATGCAACAGAAAAAAGTTGAAGAGAGAAAAGAGCTTGAAGTTTTATTAAATGAAGCAGAGAATAAACGAAAGGAACTCGATCAAATAAATAAAGAAGAAAAACGCAAACGGCGCGAGGAAATCGTTCAAAAAGAATTAGACGCAGCTAATGACATCATAAAAGACCTTAAATATAACGAAGGAATATTAAAGTTAAAAAAAGTAATTAAGAAATTAGAAAAATTGAAACAAGACAAATTAATAAAGCAAATGAATAAACAAATTGAAGTTTTAGAAAATGCCAGTCAAGTACCTATTATTACAACAAGTGAACTCGAAAGGGGTGAAAATATTAATAAATTTGAATTAGCTTATCACGCTTTAGATAACGCTCAAATCTCATTGTCAAATAATTTGTTTATGAAGGCAATTACAGAACTTAATGAAACGATATTTAATCTAAAAGAGACAAAAATTGGTATTAAATACATATCCTTAATAGAAAGTAAGGTAAATTCTTATAAAAAGGAATTAGATATTAAACCAGTTCAGGAACAGGAGATTGAGATTCCAAAAGACGAAACTGACGATATACGAACGAAAATTGCTTCTAGACGAGCTGAAAGGAGGAAAAAAATAAAAGAATTAATGTCGAAATAAAAAAATCTCATTTTAAATTATTTTATAAAATTAGAATTTTAAAAAAGAAAAAAGAAAAAAGTTTAATTTCTAAATTTCGCTTTCAATCTCAGTGTCTAGTAAACTTGGATTGAGGTTTCTTTTTACGGATTCTTCAATTAAATACTCCGTCCTAATCAAGTCCCTAATCCCGACCCGTATTGCTTCACTTCGATTTGGAAACTTGCCCTCCGAAACGAGTACTTCTAAAATTTTCAAATAATTTTCTGGTAAATTTACTGAAATTAATTTTATTTTAATCACCAAGTATTTGAGTTCTTAGGAAAAACTCTTCGTTTTTCTATACAATTATATATACCGAGGTGATATTTAAGCATTTAGTGGAAATCGACCCTAAGTAATCCGACGAAAAAAGAAAAGAACCTCTATTAAGATATTTCATCAGTTTGGGATTTTTGTCTGCTCAAATAAGACCTTAACCTTCAAATATTATATATCATAAATTTTATATTAGAAAATAATATATAGCATATGTCTTATATGTAACATATAATATAAAATACATATTTCAAAATTAAAAAAGTGAAGAATTATGGCAGATATTCAAGCTCAATTAAAAGCCCACTTAAAGAACGGAGCCGATTGGGAAAAGATGGAAGCCCCTATAGAAGGTGTTTTTGTAGTTAAAGTCCCTGCTACTAAAACTAGGCCCGCATTACTATTCCTAGAAATTAATCCTCTAAAGGATGATGGAAAACCGATGAAACGAAAAGGATTATTCGTTGGATCAAAAGAAATGTTGGTAAAATTCGGAGAGGCTTTAAATGACGATAAGGTCTTTCAATTAATCAGTGAAGTTGAAAAGATTAACCCAAAGGGGGCTGCAAGCGGACCCGTTAAAAAGTTAGAAATGTAATTTTATATCCTTTTTTTTTCTCTTTTAATATAAATACTATTTTGCTATCGAAGCAATTTTAAATGTAAAAAGCTTTAATTTTTTAAATATAAACTCTATTAATTATTTAAGTTATTTGAAGTTAAAATTCTTAAAAAACATTTGAAGTGATTATATGGGAGAAGAATTTGATGGAAAACATTGTATTCAATGTGGTGGAGAGACTTTTCGATTAGTTAACGACGACTGGATGTCAAGAACATTTCGGTTCGTAGAAAAAGGACAATTAAAGATGTGTGATGGCTGTGGAGCTAAATATTTGGTATGCCAGCAGTGTGGATCACTTTTTACGAGAGTTCATCCCGCATTAGAAGCATGGGAAATAAACCAAAAATGTGTTGTGTGTGGATACGAGGATCCTGAAGTAAAAGCATGGGACGGCGTTTCAGCTCGCTAAATTTTCTTATTTTGTAAAAAATAATTATAAATTAAATATAAATTCTTTGAATAAAATTACATATCTTTCTTGATTTTTATTAAGTAATCAAGAAAATATAAATCGTGGGAAAAAAAAATGATTAGAATAGAAAATGCTACACCAGATCAAATTGATTCTTTACAAGCTTTAATGAAATTGCTGATTTCAAGATTTGGAGACAAATTTGATCACAAACGATTTGATTGGGGCATCCGCAGACGGCTTTATGATCCTTTACAGAGACATGGTATTTTGATAGCGATAGATGAAGATAAAGATAACGAAGTTATCGGTATGATAATCGCGGAGTTGCGAATCGATCCATTTGGTGCTTCTGAGGGGTACATTAAACAAGTGTTTCTTAAAGAGGGATATAGGGGGCAAGGCATAGGCGAATTACTCGTTAAAAAAGCTATTGAACATTTACAGAAGATAAAAGTAGAAAAAATAAAAGTAAATATTAAAGAAAAAGCCAAGGAAGCGGCAAATCTTTACACAAAGATGCATTTTAAGAAAGTATACGAGGTTTTGGAACTAGATCTCTCGAAAGAAAACCTTGAAGATTAAAAGCATAAATATAGAATGAATTATACCTTGATCGATTTAGAAATTCCTTGGGTTGAAAAATATAGACCTAATTCGTTTGATGAAATTGTAAGCCAAAATATCGCTATTAATAACTTAAAAGATTTCGTAAAAAGCGGTAATATGCCCCATATGATTTTTACGGGTCCTGCGGGCACGGGTAAAACAAGCACAGCATTAATTATTGCTAAAAATGTGATTAAAAAACAGAATTATTTTGCAAATGTTTTAGAGTTGAACGCATCAGACACCGTAAGAATGGACTACGTTAGAAACGTAATTAAAGGTTTTGTAAATCAAAATCTAGTTGTTGGGGATGATACGTTAAAAGTTATAATTCTTGACGAAGCGGACAATATACCCAAACAAGTTCAGCAAGCACTCAGGAGAATTATAGAAAAGACATCAAGTAGCGTGAAATTTATATTAATATGTAATTATATCAATAGAATAATCGATCCTATTATTTCAAGGTGTGCGGTATTTAGGTTTGCTAAATTACCTAAGGAGAAAATAATAGAACGATTAATGTTTATTTCAGAACAAGAAAAATTACAAATTCCCCAAACTCAAGCAAATAAATTTTATGAAGCGTTATTTTTTGTCTCAGGAGGCGATTTAAGAAAAGCTATTAATACTTTACAAATGTCTGTTGCACTTGAGTTGTTAGACAATTTAGATTTAAACGAAATTTTAAAGATTTCCGGTTTTTTGGATGATTCAACCTTAGAAAAGTTAATTAAAACGCTTCAATCTAAAAATTTTGAGGGTGCGAGAAAGCTTTTTATGACAATTGAAAATTTAGACGGTAGAAATTTCCTAAGACAAATGATGGAAAGGTTAGGGGGTCTAAATATTGAATCTAGCAATTATCACAAAATTGTTGCATTTATTGGAGAAATAGATTATAGAATTAGCCAAGGAGCAGATGTGAAAATTCAATTACTTGCTTTGATTGGTGAATTGATAAGAAATATCAAAATAGACATATAATTTTTATAATAAGGGAGGAAAGGGGCTTGCTTTCAGAAATTCCTATATGGCGCATAAAATATTTGCCGAAGAATTTGGATGATGTCTGTGGTAGAGAGAACATTAAAGAAAGATTAAAGGAATATACAAATAGTAGAAACTTTCCACACCTGCTATTCGTAGGGGGCGAAGGTATTGGAAAAACAACAATTGCGCGCCTGTTTTCGAAAGAATTCTTGAGGGGTTATTATGATGCAAATTTTAAATTAGTTTACGCAAATGTTCCGTTAACAAGCGAAGAAATGAAACAAGCTCGCTCAAATGCACACATATCAACTAGTAGGTTAGGAAGTTTGGCAGGAAAAACAATAACTACTCCCGCATTTATACAGGTTAAAATTAAACCGTTTGTCCAATTAAAAGTGTTAGGGGATGTTCCGTTTAAAATTCTAGTTGTAAAAAATTTTGATTATTTAGGATCTACTCAACAAGCTTTTCGGAGATTAATGGAAATTTATGGCACTAACTGTAGAATGATATTGATTACGACTAAAATTTCAAAAATAATTGATCCAATAATTAGTCGATGCCAAATATTTTTAGTTTCACCAGTTAATTATAGCTCTTTTGAAAGCCTCATACTTGACATTGCTCAAAAAGAATCCCTAAAAATTAAAAGCGAGGTTATAGAATTTCTTTACAAAACCTCAGGAGGGAAACTCTCGCATGCTATAGATTTGTTACAACTTTGTTCTATAAGTGGAGATGTTATTGACTTAGACAAATTATACGAAAATTCAATAAATTCTCATAAGGATATGGTAAGAAGCCTTCTATTAATGTGCTTCAGAGGAGACTTCCCTAAAGCGCGAGAATTATCTCGAAATATTCAAGCAAATTATAAATTTAATTCTCAAGAAATGTTTAAAATTATGCTAACCGAGCTTACAAAAATGCCTTTAAGTAAGTATTCTAGAACTAAATTGATAAGTTTAATAGCCGAAGCTGACTTTAGAGCGATTGATGGAAGAGATGTCGATATTCAAGTTTCACATTTACTAGCAAAAATCTGTTATTTTTCAGAATTTATTTAGGTGGGTTATATGGCAATAACTGTTAATTCAAATATTACATGGGTGGAAAAATACAGGCCAAAGTCAATTAAGGAGATGGCACTACCTACTGCTAAAGTTGGTGGCCACAAAGTTGACTTGACAGAGGAATTACGCCGTTTTGTAGTAGACTTTTTTAAAGAAAAAAGAAAAATTAACGAAACAAATAAAAAAATTCGAGCATATAATCGAACTCACGAAGAAAAAGATCATAAAGAAGAGCTAAAATTAGCCTCTGATAAAGCAGCAGCCTTACTTGAGGGACCTCCAGGAGTGGGGAAAACTACCATAGCATATGCTTTAGCAAATGATTTGAATATGGAGGTTGTGGAGACTAATGCCTCAGATACTCGAACTAAAAATGAGTTAGAAGCTAAATTAAGCGAAACTACAAAATCTCGAGGGATTATGGATTTTATAGTTGAAAGTAAAAAAAAAATGATTTTAATAGATGAAATTGATGGAATTTATGGAGTTACTGATAGAGGAGCAGTCCCAACGATATTAAAACTTATAGAAGATACGCAATTTCCTATTATTATGTGTTCTAATGAATACAAACAAAACCTTCAGTTATTATACAAGAAAGTAAGAAAATTTGAAATATATCCATTATCTAACGAAGAAGTATCGAAAATCGCGAGAAAAATAATTAAAAAAGAAAAGATTTCAAACTTGAGCGAAAAAGATTTAAGTTTAATTGTTGAAAAAAATCACGGAGATTTACGTGGAGTTATTAACGATTTGCAAGGCATAAGTCAAGGCTCTTTGGATAGGGACGCTAAAGAATTGATTTTGAAGCTAAATAGGGATAGTACAGAAGAAATTTTTATTTTAATTAGAGATTTATTTCAAAAAGCTAACACATTAATTGAAGCTCGAAGTTTAACGGATAAATCAGATGTAGATTATAATTTTTTATATAAATGGGTAAACGAAAACCTTCCTACATTTATCAGAATTAACAAAGAAATCGCTCAGGCTTTAGAAAACCTATCTTTAGCAGACGAAATCTTTGGTAGAATTCGTAAAAACCAGTATTGGTCGTTACTACCTTACTTTTACGATCTTTTTGCTGGTGGCGTTGTTTTGTCAAGAAAAGGGAGAAAGGCAGATGAGGGTTTTCGTAGAATAATGTTTCCAAGGTTCACATCTACTGGCTTTTTTTCTTTATCAGCAAATGAAAAGTTATTAGTGGAAAAAATTCAAAAGAAATACAAAATCTCAGATATTGAAGTAGTTCAAGATTTTATCCCGTTCTTAAAAACATTATGTAATTCTTCAAGGAAACAGCTAAAAGACGTAGGCGAGTGGTTTGAATTGGACGCTAAAGAAAAAAAGTTTTTGAAATAGAATAATCTTGGAACGAGAATTATCTACTTTTTTTTGGGTAGAAAAAATATTCAATTAAACAGATGCCAAAAATAATATATAGCTAATATGGAAATTTAAGTGCCATTTTCGGAAAACTATTAAAATATTTTGCAAATAAAAATAAAAAAGATTAATCTAAATTCTAAATCAACCTATAAATTTAGCGAATAAGTCATTAAACATTTACTTATAAAATTTATAAGTAAATTTCAATTCATAACAAATAATAATTTAATAAATTGAATTAAAATGGTTGACAAAGCAGAAAAACAAATATCTGAAGAAAAAGAAACGCAGATGTCTAAATCCTCTCAATTAGTCTTACAAATAGCCGGCGCTGCCTTATTTGGTGCTCTTTCTATAGTGTTCGCGGCATTTGTAACCCCATTTGTTCCGAGAATTCCGGGATGGGGAATTGCTATTATAGATCCAGTATCAATAATATGGGTAATGTGTTTTTTAATATTTGGAGCAAGATCTGGATTACTTTGCTGCGTTCTTGGAGCATTTGGCTTAATGCCATTTGATCCGTTTGCACCAATTGGTCCTTTGATGAAATTATCGGCGACGGTTGCTCTTATCATAATCCCTATTATGTTTTTAAAATTGTATAAGACAAAAGAAAGAGTTAGAAATGTAGAAAAAATAAAAAATATAAGAAATTACATTGTATACGGAATATTTGGAATAATCCTAAGGATAGGCGTTATGATGATAGCCAATTATTTATTGTTCTTAACATTGTTTGCAAATATAGTAGCATTTGTTGATTTAAGCTTTATGTGGTTACCTGATATATCCGGTTGGACAGCGATAATTATTGGAGTGATCGTTATTAATGCAGAAACGAGCGTATGGGATTTATTAATACCTTATTTAATTGTTTTTGGATTAAAAATTGATGAAAAATTCGCGATTTGGTAATTTTTTAAATTTTTCTTTTCTTTTTTTTGAGATTTTCAAAATTCTGAGAATCTTTAAGTATTGTTAAATAATAAAAATAGAAACTAATTTTAATTTTAAATTGTATTCTAATAAGGCGATAATAATGGTTCAAAAAGATTTCGAGTATGTTATATTTAAAATCGAGGATAATGTTGGAGTAATTACTTTAAATCGTCCAAAACGACTAAACGCTTTAAATTATCCCCTATTAATGGAAATCATTGACATTTTAGAATTAAATTCTAAAAACAAAATAATCCGTGCTTTTGTTATTAAAGGTAATGAGCAATCATTCAGCTCCGGTGACGATTTAAAGAGTATGGGTCCTGAAGGACCGAGGTTTAAACCATTAGCTGACGGGTCAAAACTTCCACACCAGAGAGTTATTCGATTAATAAGAGAAATTCAGAAACCATTTATAGCGTTATTACAAGGTTATTGTCTAGGCGCTGGATTCGAAATAGCACTCACTTGTGACTTTCGTTTAGCGGCAGATAATCTGAAGATCGGAGATCACCGCGTTAATCGGGCTCATTGCGTTATGAGCGGAGCAAGTTGGCTACTTCCAAGAATAATAGGGTTCGCACGAGCAACAGATATAATCTTAACGGGACGTCAACTTGATGCCAAGGAAGCGTTAGAGATTGGTTTAGTGAATAAAGTCTTTTCATTATCAGAATTTAGTAAAAAATCTAAGGAATTTATCCAATCCATAGCCAAACTACCTACTAGATGCTTGGGTTATAACAAGACTATGCTTAACTATTCTCAATATAACGAGTTATTTCCCTCGTTAAAACACGAATTTAAATTATACTGTAAAAACATCGCATCATATGATTTTGGAGAAGGAATGAAATCATTTCAGGAAAAGCGAGAACCAAAATTTAAAGGGAAATGATTAAATAAATTTTAATATTTTAACTCTTATTCTATTAATCTTACTAATTAAATGGGATTATTTTGTTATCAGAAGAAATAAAAGAATTCTTATTAAAAGAGGCAACGGATAGATTTTTCAGATACGTTCAAATATGGACTACATCTGACGAAGATTCCCAATCCAATCCATCATCTAAAAATCAATTTGATTTAGGAAATGTATTAGTTGCTGAATTGAAGGATTTAAATCTAGATAATATAATACTCGACGAGTATGGATATGTTTACGCTAATTTACCAGCAAGTAAAGGGTTAGAAAAAGTTAAAACAATTGGATTAATAGCCCATATGGATACTTCACCAGCAGTGAGCGGGAAAAACGTTAAATCGGTTGTCCATAAAAATTATGATGGTAGTGCGATAAAATTCGTAAGCAATAAGGAAATTGAGCTTACAGTTGAAGATTCTCCAATGTTAAAGGAATATTTTGGTTTAGATATCATTACTTCAGAAGGGGATACCTTATTAGGTGCAGACGATAAAGCTGGAATCGCAGAAATTATGGTCGCGTGCGCTGCTTGGAAAAAGTTTCCAGAACTAAAACATGGTCCTATTGTTGTATGTTTTACACCTGATGAGGAAATAGGAAAAGGAACTTTAAAAATTGATAAAAAAAGGTTACCCAAATTCTGTTACACCATGGATGGTTCAGAGATGGGACAATTGGAATTTGAATGTTTTGACGCATGGAAAGCATCTATAACTTTTACAGGGCTTAGTGTACATCCAGGTTCCGCTAAAAATCTAATGGTAAACGCAATACATATAGCATGCCGGTTCTTAAGTGAAATTCCTGAACATGAATCACCAGAACACACAGAAGAACGAGAAGGATTTTATCATCTAGGAGACTTGAGAGGAACAGAAGAAGAAGCTAAAACCAAATTGATAATCAGAGATCATAATGAAAAAAATAATAAAAGAAGGATAGAATTCCTTCAAAAATTGAAAGAGATCTATGAATTTCGATATCCTGGCTTAAAAATTGAGTTAAAACTTGAACACCAATACAAAAATATGTTAAAATTTATTGAAAAGGAAATGATAGTCGTTAAATTAGCAAAAGAAGCTATTAAAATGGCTGGGTTAGAAGTAAAAATTGAAGCTATTAGAGGGGGAACCGATGGTTCTAAACTAAGCGAAATGGGGATTCCGACACCGAATATTTTTTCAGGGGGGCTCTTATTTCATTCTAGAAAAGAGCACATTCCCACTTTAGCGTTACAGAAAGCTGCAGAAGTTATTATTTATTTAGGGCAATTATGGGCTTCTTCTTAATTCTATTTAAAAACTCGACAATTTCTTAGGCTTCACTTTTTTTTATGATTTTAGAAAAGTCAGTAATCGTAAAAATAACAATACATACAGCTAATAAAATTGATATATAAATAAACGCCCAAGTATACGAAAACACGCTATATATATATCCAAAAACTAAAGCTTCCACCATACTTATAAATCCAACTGAAAAATAATAGTATCCATAGGCACGTCCCCTTTTTTCTTCACCTGCTAGGTCAGCTATATATGCTCTTGATATTGGATCCACAGAGGCTAGGTAAAAACCGTGCATAATGTAAATTACAATAATTAAAATTATTGAAAAAAGAGAGACCTCAATAGGAAAAGCTAAAATAACGCAAGATATTAGTAATATCGATAATCCGATCACGATCATCGGTTTTCGGCCAATTTTATCGGACAAGGAGCCATTTATTGGAGAAAAAATTGTATAAACTACATTCATTATAAGATAAAAAACGGGTATAAGGTAAATTAAATTGGAAGGAATATAATCTGTTGCTCTAGCTATTAAAAATACAACATCTAAGCTGGCAAATTCAATAACTCCAAGAATAACGATTAATTTTATGAAGTTTCTATCAATTTTTTCGCTCGTTTCCTTTCTAAGTTTTTTTTTAAGTTTTTTATCTAACTCCTCTGGAGAAACATCTTTAACTGGAATAAGCAAAGCAATTGCAATAATTCCAGGAATTATTGAAAAAAATATTATTTGTGAATAGCTCCATGCGTAAAATAATAAAAGAAATGCAAGTAATGAGCCAAAAACCGCTCCTAAAGTATCCATAGCACGATGCATTCCAAATGCCTTTCCTTTTTTAGTAGCGTAAAAAGATATAAGAGCATCTCTCGAAGATGTTCTCAACCCTTTACCTACTCGATCTGTTGCCTTTAACCCTAATACCATTTCCCATGAAGGACTCAACCCAATAAATGGTTTTGAAAGGTTCGATAAGGAATATCCAGCTAATATAAATGGCTTCCTTTTATTTATTTTATCGCTCATCCAACCAGTAATTCCCTTTAATATATTCGCAATAGCATTTGTAATTCCTGAAATTAGCCCTAAAATTAGTACACTTCCTCCAATTTCAAAAATAAACAAAGGTAATATGCTTTGAATACTTTCACTAGAAATATCTGTAAACAATGATACTAATCCCATTAAAAATACTGGAATTGAAACTCCAAATATCATTCTTCGTCTTTTTATAGATTTACTAGTTGATTGGTCATTTGTAGCCAAATTTATTCACCTTAAGATTAAGATAAAAATAATTTTTTAAAAATAATATTATTAGTAATTACTAGTTCTTAATTAAAGATTTTGAAATTGAACCTAAAAGAAAATATATGTTATATATTTACGAATAAATGGAGTGCTGCACCAATTCCTATAGCGTTTGAAATTACCGCAGCAAAGAAAAGCTGAATTATATCAAACGAGCTTAATATAACGGTACTAAATCGTTTTGTATTTTCATAAATTAATGTATTTTGAATAATCGCGTATAAAAATATGAGATACATAAACATAACTGAAGGAAAGAACGCCCAAGCCCATGTTAACGTCATTAAATTGATTTGAATGTAAATTGCGATAAGAATTATCCAAAGGGATTTTTTTCGCTCATCTTTTAAGAAATTTAACTGGGGATATAAAACTTTTCTATATAAGATTTCCATTGAGAAATATATTGGAAATGCTACACCTGCCGCTAGAACAGAGTTAAAAAAATTGGAAGGCCACATAAAAGCAAAAGGGTAAGAAAAGCTTAAGATTAAATATATTATTATAAAATAAACATTACTTAAAATAGCATAAATTAAATATTTTAGTTGAAATTCAGATTTAATTAACTCTTTAAATTGATTTATATCAAATTTTACTCTTTTTTCTTTTAAATCTTTAAGATAATAAATTAATTTAACGGTAAAGAAAATAATGGATATATTGAGCGAAGCTAAGAAAATACCCACAAGACCAAAAATTCTTTCAAAAATCTCCCAATTAAGCAGAAAAATTGTAGTATAGAATATTATTTTCAAAATTTGCTTTAATTTTTTAGCCTTAGCCTTAATTTTTGATATGGGAACATCATTTTTTATCAAATTTTTTTGAATAATATCTTCCTTAACCCTTAAAAATTTTGAAGTGTAAGATATCAAAGAAAGAACAATTAAAACTAATAATAATAAAGTGATAAAAAGGACAACATAGTTTATAAGAAAAGTAATATTTATTGGTCCATTTATAGTTTCAGATTTAAAGAAATAATTTTCGAACCATTTAATTGACTCGATTAAGACCAGATCCGAAAATAATTGATGTCCTCCACCAAATAAAAATCCCGATATAGGAATAACCGTGCAATCTGTTAAATTTTGAGCTACTAATGCTTGATTGGTAAAGTCTAGTGCCTCATCATTCACATGCATTATAATTAGCAAATTATTTGTGTTGGATTTATTCATTAGGTTTACTGGGATATACGGATCGTATCTATCAGTATTTACGATACCTAATTGTTGAGGATCAAAATTTACTAAGGGAGCCCAAGTAACTGTAACATTAAAGCGTGGGTCTAACGCTTGGTTCATTAGTACAACCATCCCTCCTAAAGAATGCCCAATTAATCCAATCTGAGAAGTATTAACATTTGAATAAAAAGGCAATGTTTCGAGTTTATCCAGTAGTTTAGAACAATCTTGAGCTAAAGCAGGTATGTCTGTAGTTGGATCAATATTTATAATATTACCGCTACTTTCACCGTGACCTTGATAATCTAAAGCTGCTACATAAAAGCCCCTTTTAGTGAATTCGATTGGAATTCTCAAGTCAAAATCTCGTTGACTTCCTATTCCATGACAGTAAATAATTAAAGGTCTTTGCTCTTGAAATCCTAAATTTTTTGAGGGGTAATATAGATTCGCATAAAGAGTAGCTCCAGAAGATTGGTAATCGATTCTTTCGTAACGAGAATAACTTATCGATTTATCATAGGCTAAATAGGAAAGAGAGATCACCAATAAAATGATTAAAATCGTTATTCTTTTAAAAAAATGGGCATCCTCCTTATCTATAATACTCATATTAGAAGTCCCAGTATTTTATTTAATTTCAGAAATACAAATGTTAATTAAATTTTTTATTGTTTTAATTTATACTATGTTTAAATTATATATTTTAATTAAATTTATAATTATTAATTAAAAAACATATATTGTGAATTCTAATGTCAGAAAAAAAAACTTTAGAGATAATTGATGGTACTCTTCGCTCTGTTTCAGAAAATTTTCAAAAATTTATTGATGTTTTAGAAACTGCCAAAAACGAGCTAATTGTTTTAGAAAAGGATAAAGAAGAGCTTAACCGGGAAAAAGAATTGCTTGAAGGAGAAAAGGATCAATTAGAAGGCGCTACGAAAATGTTAGAGGGCGATAAAAAACAATTAGAACTTGAAAAAACCAACTTAGAAAGTGAAAAGAAAAAATTGGAAGAAGCAACTAACCAGCTTGAAAAAGAAAAAAAAGAAAGAGATCAGAAAATTGGTTCATTGTCGGAAGAACAACATAGATTATTAAAAGAATACGCAAGCTTAAAAGTAGAATTGAAAAAATTTGCGAAAATAGCAGAAGAAAGTCAAGATGCAGATTTAAATTTTGAAAGAATCCAAGCGCTACTCTCGATTTTTAGAGTGCTTGTGGAAAAGATTTGGCAGGGGCAACCCCATTACAAGGTTTTAAAAGTACTACACGGTGAAAAGGCGGTAATGACACGAGAGGAATTGAAAAATACAACGGGAATTGGAGGTGCTTATATTTTAAGGGCAATACAAGAATTAGCAAATGTTGATTTGGTAGAACATGACATTGATACTGGAACAGTCACTTTGAGGCAAAGATTATATTCGAAAAAAGCATTGGATAAAAAATAGGCAATTAACTCTATTTTGGAACTAATTTCTCTGGATACTTTATTTCTAACCCCGCATTTACCCCTATATCGTCAATTACTAATTGGTTATTCTTTTTATTATACAATTTTAATTCGATTTTAGAATTAATGCTCTCTGCAATATGACCTAACATTTCTCCTGACGAAGGGGCTTTTAAATTACCAAAATCACTGCCTTTTTTTAAAATTTTAAATTCAAGTCTATATTTTTTATCTTCTATTTGAATTTGAATAGAATCAACTTTGATTTCTATTGAGCGAACTTTTGCTCTAGTATAAGTTGCAAATTTGTAAAATTTCCCCTCGTGCCAAAGAGCGCTAAGAAAACCATTAAATTGCATTCCCAAAAAGGGTATTATCGCAATTGAGAACATAAAAGAAAGATTTGGGTTTGAAAAATGATTTGATTGCGTCCATATCCACGCACTATGAAAGGATTTACCCCAATCTTTTTCCATATATCCTTTACCTCCATCAAAGTTTACGGACGCTCCATTAATTTCTAAAGTCCCCCTAATGTTGTGGTTCATACTAACAACACCATGATAAGTTTCCATAAATGGTATATATGAAAACCAGCCCATAACTCCTGGTTGTAAAAATCTTTTAGGCCACGAAACAGGATTTATATATTCGAGGTCCCCTTTAATAATATGACCTTGTTGGTCTATATCAATATGAATTCTGTCAAGCGAGAAGTAATTTTTTCCGATACGGATCTCATATTTCTTGTTGGAAAGATTTTCAAACTCTTCTAAGGGATATTTAAAATATTCAGCAGTTGCTTTAATACCGTCTAAAAATTGTATAAATGCGTGTGAAGTTTTTTCTTTTTTATTCAGCGCAAATGCGTTAATAAAAGCATAAATATGTTCTGCTGTACTATCAACTAACTTATTGTAACACCCTTCAAAATAAAATTTTTTTTTCAGTGAACCTTGAAAGGTTATTGGATTTGATTTTTTTCCCATATTTAAAACCTTATTATTTACTCATTTTTCAATTAAAAATTCAATTTATTTCCATTTTAGTTTATAATGTTGATAATTTTTATTAGTCATCTTAATTCAACAATGAGAATACTTTTAGTAAAATAATTAATTTTCTAATACCTCTGATTTTTACATTACGCGTTAAGATTTTTTTTCCTAAGCCTATTATCGTAATTCTTTTCATGGATACTGCTAAAAATGTCTGAGTATCCATCTCTAAATAAGCGTCCCAACCAATATTTTTCTTTTTTAAATTTTCTTTCGGCTTATTTGGTATACTTTCGACTCTTAATTCACCACGATCAATAATAATTAATGCTGCAAAATTTACATTAACAGCATTTAAAAGAAATTGGAGATTTGTTCCACTAAATTTCTTTTTAAATTTTTCAATTTCGTTTATAGGAGCTAGTGATTTTGCTATAATTCCTGCAAAACCTCTTATTTTTTTCTCCTCCAAATTTATAGCGTTCATATTTTACTTCCCTCGCTTTTCTAATTCGTTTCTATTTGGAGATATATAAAATCCTGAATCAGCAATGTTATTCGGATCAAATTCTTCTTTAATCTTTCTTAACCAGATATGATAATTCATCCTAATAAAGATGTTTGGTTTCAAAACAACCCAAAGAATTTTCAATTATCAAATTTATGCTAAAATGAGCGATAATTTTAAGGTATAATGGAAAAAATTATAGATTTTTTAAACAATATTATTTTTATTTTATTATAATATTTCTATAATAAGAACTATACACATACTAGATTTCGAGATAGCTTTAAAATGAAATGTCCAGATTGTAATACAGAATATTCTGACCCTAATCAGCGGATCTGTGAATATTGTGGAACGGAATTAAGTAGAACTGAACCATTATCACCAAAAGTATCGCCAACAAAAACTAAGTTGGAGCAATTTATAGATAATTCAGGACTTAAAGAGCTTTATAAAAAGATAAAAGACAATTTAAAAAATGTATAAATTTATTTATTAAAAATTAACAAAATTCATTATAAAAGTTTTAAAAAATGACAATAAAATTTACTTGGTTTGGAACTGCAAGCTATATTTTAGATTTAGATGGAACAAGATTATTATTTGACCCTTTTTTTTATCGTAACTCCCTAGCAACACCAAAGTTAAAGACTAAAAAAGAACAGATAACAAATATAGAAGCGACATTTATCTCACATGGGCATTTTGATCACGTAACTGACGCAGGATGGTTTGCAGAAAATCTAAATGTTCCTGTTTATTGTTCAGAAGTTGCTAAAGAAAATATGATTAATTGGGCTGAAGGTAAAATACTTGAAGACGAAACCTATTTAATTTCAAATGATGGTAAGGATAACATAAAACCTTGCGAATATTTTGATAAAATCCAAGTTTCAGATAATGTTGAAGTCGAGTTGATAAAATCAGAACACATTAAATTCGATTTTAATACCATCGCAAGTAGGTTATTTTCGTGGAAAGTCTGGAAACAAATTGGGAGGATATCTAAATATGGAAAGGGATTCCCCATGGGAAACGTATTTGGATTTTGTACTCGTTATAACGGAAGAAGTATTGTTGCATTTGGAAGTTTGTGGCACGAATACGAAGATATATTAAAGAAATATGAGAATTGCGATGTGTTTATCGCCCCTCTCGCAGGGAATAGCAAAAAAAACATTGCCAAGAAAGGAGGAAAAATGGTTGACATACTTAAACCTAAAATAGTTATACCAGTTCATTGGGACAATTTCTTCCCTCCAATCAGCCGAACAGAAGATTTAAGCCCATTTTTTAAATACATGGAAAAAAACAATCCAAACATTGAAATTATTGTTCCTGAAATCGATAACGAGATTACTTGGGAGTTTGAATAAATTGTATTGAAGCTTTAAACTTTTAATTTACTACTCATGCTGCTAATATTAAGGTATAGTGTTGAAATAAATTAATAGAACTTATATGACTTTCATTATTAAGCTTTTTTTAATATTGATTTAAATAAATATTAATTCAACCAATTTAGTATTCCAAAACTTACTGTTCCGTTTTATATTTATTCCAATCTTCTTTAGTCGTCTCTCTGAAGCTATCTTTAGCTCCACAAATTTCACAATTTTCTCTGGTTATATTAGATAGCGAACCACACTTGGTACAAATAATTGGAAAAGATTTTTTGAAAGATTTCCATTTAAGTTTCATCTTTTCTATCACTTCTTATGTCTATTTTTTTATTGTTTAAAATTAAATTCCTAACTCTATATTAAAATTAAAAACTCATTATTTATATTATTTCTTCTTGTTAATGCTTAAGTATTGATATAATAAATTAAGAAGTATAAAAAATATAATTATTGATAATGAGAATAAAATTGATTTAAAGTAATTATAGTTCTAAAATTTCTGATATTTTTTTTCCTTCTTCAAAAATTTCATTGGCTTTTTCCATAATATCGGGAATATCAATTTGTTGCGGACATTTGTCAATACATTCCCCACATTTTGTACATAAACAAGCAGCTCCATCGAATTCTTCGCCTTCAGATTTTCTTTTTTCAATATCCTCTTGTGTTTTTGCCATCCTATTATAAAAAAAAGCAATTCGCGGTTTACCTCTTTCCCCCCAATATGCGATATCATTTACTATTCTAAGGACAAATGGGATTGAAACACCATTGGGACAGGGCATACAATATCCACAGTTAGTGCAAGGTACCACTAAATATTTACTATACGCTTCGCGCAATTTTGAAATTGTCAGCAACTCGTCTTCAGATAGAATATTGACACCTGAACTATTTGCAGAATCCAGATTTTCCTCAACATGCTGCATAACACTCATCCCGCTTAATACAACTGAAACTTCTGGGTGGTTCCATACAAACTGTAGTGCCCAATCTGGCATGCTCCTCTTTATTTTTGAATTATCAAAAACCATCTTAATTTCTGGCTTTGAATCTAGTTTTTCCTCTGGAATAGCTAATTGCCCTCCTCGGATTGGCTCCATAATGATTACTGCGATATTTTTGCTACCAGCGTATTTTAACCCTTCAGTACCAGCTTGGTAATTGATATCAAGATAATTAAACTGTATCTGACAACAATCCCAGTGATAAAAATCAATTATCTCTTTAAAGACTTCAATATTATCGTGAAACGAGAACCCTATGTATTTAAATAAACCTTTAGCTTTAGCTTGTTCCATTTTTTCGATTAAATTAAGATTTTTAATCTTTTCTAACCGTTGCTTGTTTAGTCCGTGGAACAAGTAGATGTCGGGATTAGTTTGTAATCTTTCAATCTGTTGATTGAGAAATAAGTCAAAATCCTCAGTTTTTTTAACCATCCACATTGGTAATTTCGTAGTGAGGCGAACTTTTTCGCGATATCCGTCTTGTAACGCTTTTCCTACAAGCACTTCGCTTTCACCATCGTGGTAGGGATAAGCTGTGTCAACGTAATTTACTCCGTTATCAATTGCATAACGAATCATCTTAATTGCTTCGTCTTCATCAATTTTATACTTCAGTTCTTGCGTTTTTTCATCCTTCACCTGGTTAACTGGCAATCGCATCGCCCCAAAGCCTAAAGCAGACACTTCCCAACCCAGAGAACCCATTTTTCTATACTTCATAATAACCTTAACAAATATTCCTTTTATTAGTAGGTTGGTCAAGAAATAATAATTTTTCGTTTAAATTACATAATAAACTAAAACAAGGTTCTTTTCAAGAAATCAACTTATAATTTTTAAATTAAAAAATAAAAATAAAAAAATTATTTGATTTGCATTAAATTTAGTCTCTAAAACCATAATAAACATTGATAAGAAGTAATAAAGCTTCCCTCAGTGAAATTGTAAATAATGCTAAAATCTGGAAAGTATAGTCTGAAGTGAATGTAAAAAGCAATAAGGAAGTGATAGTAGTTGCTAAGGTTAATACTGAAAGAAAATTCCTACTTTTTTGTTTCAACAAGGTTGGTTCTTGGTCAATGAGTTTTTCAATTATTTCGTATTTTGAAAGATTTTGATAATTCTCTATTTCTTCTATTTGTTCTTTGAGCCGCTTTTTCTCTCTGGAAACGCTAATGTTTCTAAAAAAAACACCTACTATATACGAACTGATTATTATTAAAATATCAAGCAATGTATTGGTTGATTCAAAGCTAACATTAGGACCAAAATGATTGATGACGATAATTGCTGATAATATAGCTACTAATGAGATCCTAACCGTAAATTTCGGTAAATATAGGGGGTGTTTGGGGGGTTCTTCTTCTTTATCAAGTCATTCTGGGTTTTTTACGTATTTAACAATACGCTTCAATTTTTCTTTTCCACTTTTTCTTGTCTGAAAATAAAAAGCCATTAAAATAAAAATCGCGTTTGTTATCATACCTGGAATTTATTGACTCAAAAACAAATAATTGAAAGGAATAGTGACAATTAGTAAGGTATTTAGAGCTCTGATTGTTCCTCGTGGCATGCCAAGAGGTTCTCCTTTAATCTTGCCCTCTTTACCACATCGTTTTATAATCACCCAAGTAATTAAGATTATGCCTAAAATCCATGTAATCATAATAAGAATAAATAATTTCTATTGAATATAATTCTATTTTTTTTTAGAGAATACTAAATAGGTATTTAAATTTGGTAATGATTATCTTCAATATAAACAAAGGGTTAGATGTTAATTAGGCCGGTATAAAAACAAAAAGGAGGAATATGAAAATGGAAGGAACTTCTCAATATAAAAAAGAAAGAAAGAATATATTATTAAATATTTGGATGATCCTACATGTTCCTATAATTTTTGGGATTCTTATTGGATTTTTTTATCTACCTGTAATCCCTCAGCCTAAGATTCCAGATATGGGACTATTAAATATATTTAATTTATTTCTATTTGTGCTTGGAGTCATTATCATAATTCATTCAGCAACGATATTATTAAAAAATGCTAAATTCTCACATCCTTCTGAGCTAAAAATTGATCCAACACCTCAAAATCTTGTTACAACGGGTTTATATAAAAATATTAGACACCCTATATACTCAGGATGTATCCTTATCTATTTGAGTTATTGTCTGCTTTTCAGAGCGCTTTTTTGTTTTTTGATTTTAAATCCCCTCTTTGGTATATTTTTATATCTCAAATCGCGGCAAGAAGAAAAGGATTTAGAAAAGGTCTTTGGCAGAATTTATACAGAATACCAAAAAAAGACAAGTATGTTTTTCCCAAAAATCAAAAAAAAGGTTGAATAAAATAAAATATGAAAACAGAAGAAAATTTTTAAAACAAAAAAAAGGGTTCTCGTTTTATTATTGTTTGATTTTTTAATGATTAAATAAATTGAAATTAATTAGTTGATTTTAATATCTAGAAAATTAAGTAAGATAGGAATCTTTATCTGTAATAATAGGAATAATACTTTCTAATTCATTAGGTTTTTCTAATCGGGTATACTTACAATTTTTTTTTATCAATTTCAATAACTATAAGTATTATTCTTGTGGATATTATTATATCTATAGAAGAAATTGAGGATAATTTAATTCTTGCTTTACTCAGTGTTGTTGTAATTATTTAATTATTATTTTCTAATAATTCGATTTTCTAAACGATTAAAGGCTTACAATAATGGATTTTAAAGAAAAAAAAGAGGAAAAAAGCAATTTATATATTTTTATTCCCCTAACAGTAATTCTTCTTTTTTTCATTATTCTTTTTATTTCAAGTACTCTATCCGAAAGATTATTTTTAATAATTTTAGCAATCCTCATACTGATAACTTTGGCTATATTAGTAAAACAAGATTATGATTCTATAAAAAAGAATGAGTCTTTATATATTTTTGGACCTTTAGATAAAGAAGAGAGGATTGAACGTATTACTAATCAACTTCCCTTATCAAAAGAAAAAGTAAAGAAGTGGTTAAACAATTTTAAAATGAGTGAACAAGAATTTGCTTTAAGATTACTTGAGCACTTTCGATATATAGATAAAAATGATTTAAGATCAATGTGTAAGGAATTATATGTTAATTTATTAGAGGAAATCATTATAAAATGGAATGATAAAAATCTAAAACCTAATGAAATTATTTTCATAAGTATTGGAGGGGTTGCTAAAAGCGGAGAAATGCTGAGATATCACTTTAGATTAGCTAATACCATTCCATTAAATCAATTTATAGATTTATTTGATCCAAACATAAATTCTCCTGTAAATAAGTATATAGTATATATCGATGATCTTTCTGGTTCTGGTAAACAGTTTCTTACTGATATCGAAGCTTTTAAAAAAAAAATTAAAAAACGATTTCAGAAGCATTATAAAAGCTTTTTCACTCTAAACAAGTTCATTTTCCTACCTCTTTTCATTACCAAAGATGCATTACAATTGATTGAACAGGAACCTCTTTTTAACTGCGTTTATTTACCAAATCATTTATTAGTAGAAAAAGATATAGCTTTATCATTAGAAGCGGGAATTTTTCGAGAAAATGAGATAGAACAAGCAAAGAAATTATTTAAAGATTATGGAGAGCAGCTGTATCGAATAGGTCCTTTAGGATTTGGAGGAACGGGATTATTGATCGCATTTTCATATAATACTCCAAATAATACCCTCCCAGTAATTTGGCAAAAATGCCCTTCACATGATTGTTCTTCAAATATACATTGGGAACCAATTTTTCCCAGATTTGAGAGTAGAAAGAAAAATTAATTTACTTTTTTTTGAATTTTAAATTAGATTATCAATTGAGTAACTCTTAAAATTTAACTATTAGAAAGGGTCTACTGCTTATTTTCTAAAATCAAAAGATTTAAATATCTTGATTTACATTACTAAATTAACATCAATAGATTGTTGTCAACCAAAGGTTGCGTAAAAAAAAGATGAGAAATATGGTATTTGAAGATTATTACGATGAAGCGTTTAACGCTCGAAGGTCGTTAGAGGACCCTTACCGAAAGGTAACGATTTCAAAAGAGAAGTATAAAAATCTTATGGAGATCGCAGAAAAATACGAAATGTTACTAAGAAAATTTGATCAAGTTGATGCGAAAAAAACGGAGTTACATAAGCAGCTTGAAACCTTAAAAGAAGATGGAAGGCAATTAAAAGATTTAGAAGAAAAAACTGAGAAATATTTAAATTCATTGGTACGAGTTCAAGCAGATTTTGAGAATTATAAAAAGGCAAATTATCGAGAGAGCGAACGGTACAAGCTTCGAGTAAAAGAGGAAATGTTGAGAAAGTTAATTAAACACTACGAAGATTTACATAGGGCGCTGAATGTATTGGATTCGTTAAAAAAGGGAGAATTAGTAAAAAAAGGTTTTAAAATGATTGTTGAGAATTTTGAAAATTTTTTAGAAAATGAGGGGGTTAAGCCTATGCATTCAGAGGGCGAGAAATTTGACCCTTATAAACACGAATGTCTACTAGTGGAAGAGAACGAAGTTCTCCCTGAAAATACTATTTTAGAAGAGATAGATAAAGGTTATTATTTAAATAACAAGGTATTGAAACCCGCTGGGGTTAAAATATCAAAATCAAAATCAAAATTAAAAAATTAAAAAAAAAAAATTAAAAAAAAGATGTGAAAAAAAGATGGCAAAAATAATTGGTATAGATTTAGGAACTTCCAATTCAGCTGCCGCCGTATTAATTGGTGGTAAGCCAACAATTATTCCTAGTGCAGAAGGCAACACATTAGGGGGAAAGGCTTTTCCTTCGGTGGTTGCATTTACGAAGGACGATCAAAGACTAGTAGGAGAACCAGCGAGAAGACAGGCAATTTCAAATCCAGATCGCACGATTACTGCGATAAAACGAAAAATGGGAACTTCTTTCAAGGTGAACATCGACGGTAAAGATTATAAGCCACAGGAAATTTCGGCAATGATCTTGAGAAAAATCAAGGAAGACGCGAGCGCTTACTTAGGAGAGGAAGTAACAGAAGTTATCATTACGGTACCAGCGTATTTTAACGATAATCAAAGACAAGCTACGAAAGATGCGGGAAAGATCGCGGGGTTGAACGTAAAACGTTTAATTAACGAACCTACTGCTGCAGCCATAGCATATGGATTAGACAAGAAAGATGCTAGTTTAAAAATTGCGGTATTAGATCTTGGTGGTGGTACATTTGATGTTACGGTAATGGAAATGGATAATCAAGTTTTTGAGGTAATCTCAACAGCGGGAGATACTCAATTAGGAGGTACGGATATGGATAAAATTCTTGTGAATTATTTCATAGAAGAATTTAGGAAGAATGAGGGAGTCGATTTAAAGAATGATTCCATGGCAATGCAGAGAGTAAAAGAAGCTGTTGAAAAAGCTAAAATTGAATTGTCAACTTCAATTTCGACAGATATTAATTTACCATACGTTACAGCAACTGATTCTGGCCCAAAACACCTTACTATGAATATTACAAGAGCTAAATTAGAACAGTTGATAGAACCTATTTTAAAGAGATTAGAAGCTCCAATAATTAAAGCCTTAAAAGACGCAGAGTTGAGTAAAGGGAAAGTTGACAAAGTTATCTTAGTTGGCGGACCAACAAGAATGCCTAGCGTTCAGAAGATATTCGAAG
>JAHQWH010000120.1 GCA_029856105.1 Promethearchaeia archaeon
AGCAATTAGAGAGAGAATATGTCCAAAATTTATTCATCATTAAAAAACTTACGAGATCGTACAAGAGCGAGTATTACAATAAAATCGTATAATATTTTATTTTTCACCTCATTGTTATTAGTTTTGATTTTAGCTATATTAATTCGACTTTCACCAATTGTATCGGGGAATTACTTAATTAAAGCTTTTGACCCGTGGATACAATATTACAACGCTGAATACCTATCAACACACTCTGTTTTCGAATATTTTAATTGGGTTGATATTAAAAGTTGGTATCCAGAGGGATATGCTCGTTCAAATCTTAGACCTGGGTTAACATTCACCGTAGTAACTATATTTCAAATTATTAATTCAATTGGGATTCCAGTATCCCTTTATGATGTTTGTTTCTATTTTCCCGCTTTTATGGGCGGAGCTTCTGTTTTAGCGATCTACCTTTTGGGAAAAGAAGTGCTAGACCGAAGATGTGGGCTAGTGGCTGCGTTCTTCTTGGCGTTTAATCCGGGGTTTATGCAACGAACGATGGCGGGTTTTTTCGATAATGAAACAATTGGTGTATTTGCAACTCTCATGACGCTATATTTCTTTGTTAAAACTTTACGAACAGGTAAAATCCTCGATTCTTTTTTGGGTGGTTTATTTTTAGGATATTTAGCCTTGAGCTGGGGTGGATATAATTTTGTATACTTAATTCTACCTATGGTATGTGGTATTATAGTCTTACTAAAAAAGTACGACTCAAATGTCTTAATAGCGTATGCAGGGGTCGAAGGTGTAGGATTATTAGTTTTTTCATTTCATTCTACTTTCAGCTATGTTAACTTTTTCGATAGTTTGGAACTAGTTGGAATTTTTCTTTTTACAATATTACTAATCATTTTTCATTTGATTCATGTAAAGAAAGGTGATTATCCTCGATTATATAACGGCTTATTAGACTTTTTAAAATGGGGCTTAATACCGGTTGTTGTTGTAGGAGCCATAATTATATGGGTGGCACCTGATTTAATTCCATTTGGATTTGGGAAAAGATTACTGAGCGTTATAAGTCCTTTGGTTCGAGAGGGTTTGAATATTGTTGCGTCTGTCGCAGAACACATGCCAAGTTCTTGGGGCGTATTCTATTATAATACTTTAATCCCCCTAATGCTTTTACCCCTCGGGTTGTTCTTCTTGTTCAAAAGAGGTAACTCTGCGGATTATTTATTAATAACTTTTATGATTTTGATCTTTTACTTTACAGGTAGTATGATACGAATAATATTATTATTTGCTCCTGCTGCATGCCTGGTAGGTGCCTACGGATTAGTTAGTGTTCTGAAAATTTTTGGTAGTTTTTATGGAGAAAAAAGAATGGGAATCAGTAGGAAACGAAAACGCCAAGTTAAAAGAATGGTAGGGAAATCTGAAATTGGTGTGGTTTACTTTATTGTTGGAATAATGTGCATCGCCCAAGTAATCCATGCCTCTAATATGTCTACTGTTCAATTATCACAAAGTCAAATGACACCTGGAGATCTTCATGATTGGGAACAAACGCTAACCTGGATGAAAACAAACCTTCCTGGAACGGCGGTTGTCGTGTCCTGGTGGGACTACGGTTATTGGCTCACTCCAATAGGAAACATGACTACGGTTAACGATAATGCAACAATTAATCAAACACGAATAGGTATGACGGGAATGGCGCTAATGCAAACGAACGAGATA
The DNA here is from genome assembly GCA_029856105.1 of Promethearchaeia archaeon. GTDB lineage: Archaea > Asgardarchaeota > Lokiarchaeia > Sigyniarchaeales > SOKP01 > SOKP01. Next base: position 1,714 of record JAHQWH010000120.1, read on the forward strand.
TATAGTGCTAAAGTATTTAAGGATTTGCACGCTGATTACGTCTTAGTCTATTTTGGAATGCTCTATCCGAATTTAGGCGGTGATGAAGGAAAATGGCCGTGGATGGTAAGGATTTGTAACGATAACTACCAAACATATAAAAATTGGGGCATGGAGGAGGATAATTGGGGTTCAAATTCTGTATTTGTTGAAGAAGAATATTTTAACAGTACATCTTCGAAGCCAACAGCAAAATGGTTCGATAGTACACTAGTAAAATTAATGTTTTCTGGACTTGAAACTGACCCCCCACCAGACCCAAACAACATCGCTACCTTTGAAGAATACTATCGAGGACAGATTAACTCGAGAACAGATAACGAAGGGCTCCCGTATGTTGTTCACATACCAGAAGATGGAGATTACGATTTTGATGTATTTAGACCATTATATTTCTCTGCAAACGGGATGGTTAAACTATTTAGTATTGATTATACTGCTTTGGCTTCAAGTTTTCAAATAGAAAACCCCGAAGTATTCGATACCGGTTATGCAACTTTCAAGATAAAAAACACTGGATCGAAAGATTTAACTATTTCCGATGTCAAAATAAATGGCGAGAGTTATGAATTCGATTTGGGTAAAGGTAGTAGTACACATATAATAAATGCCAACGAAGATGACTTGGTTTGGGTTGATATAAAAACCAGCGGTCAATCATTTCAAACTGACGATGTCGTAAAAATTACAGTAGAAGCTGAATCAGTAGCCTTGGATGATAAACCTTATATCTTTACAAATAGTACGAATAATTTCTTTGTTGAAGAAGCTAGGGAAGGAGACATAAAAATTAATAAACCCAATAGTAAAGTTGTCCAAATCGATACGACTAATAGTGAGATATATCTCGAAGTTGAGAATACTGGAGATACAACCGTGATCTTGAAAGATTTTTATGCAGATAACGAAAATAATACCTTTGTAGATATAGATTATATATCTGGTTCCCCTATATTAGATCCAGGGCAAAAAGCTTATGTCAAAATAACAAATTCACTAGTTCCGTTTTATCCGTTAAAAACTGAGCACAAAATAGGTGTTATTACTCCAAATAACATCAAAGATGAGCTATTATTTACGTCGAATTACGAATATTTCAAAATTTCAATTGTAGATGAAAGTAGAATTGCTTCACCTGAAGCCTTAATTGCTACTCACAGCGACTATAGGAAACATATTCCAATTAATTTAGACAATACTTACGCGTATACTTACGATAACGGAACTACTATGGTTAACATTAAAATTAAAAACACTGGAGACATTTGGTTAGGAATCGATTCGATACACATAACAAAATCTAGTACTTGGACAGAGGTATTAGATTTCGATATAACTAATATTAATTTTGGAGCTGGTAATGAGAGTATCATAAACATAATTGCCTCCGATTATTTGGCGGATCTAAATGTAAACGACGAGATCGGAATTGTAGTTACAACAAATTTTGATGGTTCTACCAAAGCTTCTGATGTTGGATTTGTCCACACAATCATTGACAAACCAGATATACAAATTATCGATAATGTCGAAAGTCAAACTACGTCTTATATTGCCGCTAACGAGACAGGTAAAATTTTAATCAAAAACACTGGAGACGAGTCAATAACTTTAGATAAGTTATATCTAAATACCACAACTATGTTATCATTTGATAGCGATGTAAATTTTGAGTATGGAGATATTTCTCTAGATATTCAAGAATGCGCTTTAGTATCTTTTAATACTACGGGGTTGATGTTAAATGCATCTAATATCGTTAATGTTAATATAACAACTAACACTACCGCTCAAGTTTCCATGGATTTCTCTGCATCTGTAGATTCACAATTTTATGACGTCAATATTGACGACACTGGAACGAGTGCATCAGCTTTACTTAATGTAATGATTAAAATAGAAAATAATGGTATTTTTAACGTTACAGTAGATTCAATCAATATTAATGGTACATATATTCCTTTGGTTAATTTTACTGAAAGTATATACGAAATCGGAGCGGGTAGTTCAATTCAATTTACAATATCCACGAGTGATCTCGAAACTATAATGGGTGGTATTAGCATTGACTTAAACGATGTACTAATAATAATAGTCCGAACAAAAGAAGGAGCAGAAGATATCCACGAAGAAACTATAGGCTCTTAATTTTTTTTTATTTATTATTTATTTTTTAGAAAAAATCATAAGTTATGTTTGATTAAAAAATCTATAGACCTATTGTCTATAAATTGTAATCAACTTCATCTTAATTAACCTTAAAATTTGACGTTTAACTTATGATTGCTAATTTCAAAATTGAATCTGAGTTTCAACCTAGCGGCGATCAACCAAAGGCAATAAAAGCTTTAGCCGGAAACATAAAAAGCGGAAAAAAATTTCAAACTCTTTTGGGTGCGACAGGTACGGGTAAAACATTTTCGATTGCACAAGTCATACAAAAAATCCAAAAACCTACCTTAGTAATGGCACCTAACAAAACATTAGCTGCGCAATTGTATAACGAGTTAAAAGAATTATTCCCCCATAATACTGTCCATTATTTTGTTTCATATTACGATTATTACCAACCCGAAGCATATCTTCCGGTAACAGGTATGTACATTGAGAAAGATTTTAGCGTAAATGAAGAGATTGAAAG
>JAHQWH010000121.1 GCA_029856105.1 Promethearchaeia archaeon
CCCTTTGCAGTAAAGGTCGAAGGTATTTTTATCGCAATTTCCACTTGCTCCATTCGAATAGGTATGATTGCTCGTATCTGTTTAAGTACATCGTCAACTTGTTCTTCCGCACTTCTCATTAAGTCAACTTTAATTTTTGCTTCCTCTATAGCCTTTTCAATTCTTTGATAAGGATGTGGTTTTTTATTTTGAGGATTTATCGCGTTTTTAGTGATAATTGTAATTATCTGCTTTAATTTTTTATCTCTTTCATCATCTCGTTGGGTTCGAGTCCAGTGTATTTCTCCTTCTAATAAAATGTTACTCGCAATAATTCTTCCTTCGGTAGTATTAAATACAGCGTCCATATCGCCGTCAGTCGCTTTTTTTCCCCTTCTCAAATCTTCAAACACGGTAAAACTTTCAAAAATCAAATCAATTGAAATTTTAGGATTTTTTAAGAGTTCTTCAGCAGAAACGCGAGATTTTTCGCTTCCTTCCATAAGACGTTTGTTTATTTCTTCTCTAATGATTTTTTTGGCTTCCCATGCTTTGTCCGGAGCTAATAACATCTCAAAGGTGCGCCCCTCTTTTACTATGCGCCCAACAATGAAACCACCTAAATCTATTCTTGCTCTGCCTATCATTTAAATTTTTCACTAACTACCTTTTTGAATGATCTCGCTTTTTACTATTTTTTGCCTAATATTAATTGATAAATATTAATGAGGGTTAACCTTGAACCTTAAATATTTTATAGAAGATTATAATGTATTCAATAAATCTTCCTTTTCTTCATCACTCAATAATTTAAATTTAATATCGTCTTTCATAATGAAAGCTACATCACAAGTTTCTTTTTTCAAATTATCACCCATTAATTCTTTTAAAGCTCTTAAAGGTAATAATTTTAATTCCTCATCACTAATATCATCTTTATAATTTTCTTCAAGGTAAACCCGCGCCTCAGTTGCACTTGAACCTATCGCAAAAGCTTTATAACCCCACATAGCACCTGAGGGGTCTGTCAAATACAATGAAGCCTCTCCATTTGGATCAACTCCAGCTATGAGGAAACTCACTCCAAAAGGTCTTACACCTGCGTTCTGCGTGAAAAGTTGGAGATATTCGCAAATATTAAGTGTACTATCTTTAACCGAAATTTTCTCGTCGTAATTTAAAATATTAACTTGTGCCTGAACTCTTGCTCTGTCAATAAGTACTCTAGCATCAGCAGTAAGCCCAGCGATAGCTGCGCCAATGTGGTCGTCAACTTTAAATATCTTTTCCGAGCCAATAATTTCTTGAAGTTCGGAGCTCTTTTTTTCGACGGCAAAAACAACGGAATTGCTATTCCTACAGACAATAGCTGTTGTCCCTCTTCTCACGGCCTCAATAGCATACTCAACCTGAAACAGCCTCCCCTCTGGAGAGAACTGAGTTATAGCCATGTCGTAACCTCGTCCTGCTTGCTGGAACATGATATTTATCCCTTTTTAATTTTTAATTAATTATCTTATTTTTTTTTTTACTATTAAAATATTGAAATTTTTAATAAAATTTATATTTTGTCTAAATAAAGTATTAGCTTTTGAACACAAATTCATAATAAAAAATATAATCTACTTGCTCAAATTCGGGGATATGAATAAAAGAGAAATAAAATGTAATTTTAAAAGATATGATAATAATTAGGTGAATTTTTCAAACAGTTTAACTCCAAGCAACCTTATTGATAAAAATTGACCATTCAAGTAAAATCATACCTTCGTCTTGAGTATGTGCTATGAGGTAATCTCCGTCTTTCGTTATCGATCCAACTATATTACCCTTCCCCCCAGCTATATTTTTTGCCGCTAATTGAATGTCATCATTTTTTAATATCGCAAATCTATAATTCTGAAATTTAAGAGCTGGTTCTTTTTGTTTCCACGCTACAAGCATAGCTTTAGCTTCTTCGTTTGATAAGGAGAATTCTTCGGACTTAAAAAGAATCTCGCCGTTAGAATCCAACAAGAAAATCTCTTCCGTACCGTCGTATTTTCTTAGTTCTTCAACTAAATAATTAAATCGTTGTTGTTCCATAACTCACATCAACAAATTCTTATGCTTTTCTTTAAACTATCATAAAAGTTCATCAATTTAAATTTTATCAGAACGAAATTAAGTTAAAATTAACTAATATAATAAGAGAAAATAAGAAATATTACGCTATACTTACTATTGTAATAATTATTTTTATAATTTATAATTCAATATTTAGGAATTTTTATGGTAAAAAATTTAGTCCTATACGATAAAATTTATAACGTTTATACAGATAAAGATAAAAGAGAAATTTCAATAAGATATCGAAAGTATTTGAACGAGTTAGCTCAGAGTTTTCCAAATACAAAAGTTCAAATAAAAAAAGTAAGACAATTTGACGATAGAATTGAGATTCTAATATCGGGACCAGAAGAAGTCTTCCTTCTTAATTTATTTAAGAAAGAAGTTGGAGCTATCGTTGAGTTCGATGAGGTTGAAATAAATCAAACGTATAAAGGAGTCTTATTAGATGTAGGAAAAGTAGGGTTTGGAATTTTTGTGGATTGCGCTATTTTAAACCCTAAAACGGATGTTTTGCTTAATCTTCACGCTCTTAGAAAACAATTGTGTAAAGGAAGAGATGTTTCGCTAACAGAAATTATTAAAACTTACGATTTTATCGACCATTTTCCTGTTTATATAAAAATTACTTCAATCGATAAAGAAAAAGAACAAATCCAAGGCAATCTAGATCAGAAGACTTTAGAACTTTACGGTAAATTAATTGTGGAAAATCTCGAAGGCGTTTTTGTAAGCGGTGAAACAAAAGGTCAGTTCAAAAAAGCTCTTATAAGGACCGGACATTATCGAGACATCGCGTTAATAGAACGATTCGGATTTCTTGAGAATATCGTAATTCTAAGACAAGATACAAACGCACCAGGAATTATTGCAGATATCGGCAAATACCTTAAAAATTGTAAGTTGAGCGCAATTAGACCTGAAAGAATCAGAAAATTATTTGTATAGAATTGAAAAATGGTGGGCCCAGGGAGGATTGAACTCCCGACCTTCTCGGTGTATTCGCGGTATAACACGAGTCATATCATACTAGCGAGACGTCTATTATTCAGTTTCTAAAAAACTGAATCATAACCACTAGACCATGGGCCCTTGCTTTTTAAAGGTTATAAGAACGCAATCGGTGGGAGTCTCGATCCTATTGCAATCAATGGGATATTCGAACCCACGAGTCCGTTTGGACACCGGATTAGCAATCCGGCGCTTTCGGCACGCTTTTCCGTTCTACCAGTCTAAGCGACGATTGCCTAGTGTTTTTATAAACTTTAAATGCTATATTTTACATATAAAAATCTAAAATTTTAATACTTTTTCATTGTATTGCGTATTTGATCTTTATTGAAATGAAACAAAGAAAAAATAAATCAATGTGAAAATAGATCAGAAAAGATTAAATTTAAAAAGAAAAGAGAGAAATTTAAGCTTAAAATCACTCTTGGATTATCTCAAACACCATTTTCTCGATGATTGGCTTCTTCGTGTATCGCTTATCGTAATACCAACCAACTAAATGAGGTTTTAAAGGAAGATCGCCGCTACGCAACCGAGGATCATTTTCGGGAAGGTTAGGAATTACAATTATCATTACACCATTTGAGAGATATTTTAAAATTTTTTTATCGATTGGGTGTAATTTATCGTTTCCTGAAGGGTGTGTATGAGCCTGCCAGATTATATCTACTCCAAGCTCTTGTTTAAACTTCCGCATATTGTAGATTTTCGATTTCTTATATCGCATCCAGCTTCTAGGTTTTACGTGAGTTTTAGCTTTTCTCAAATCTGGATTGATAATAAATTTATTAACTATTCCGAAGTTTTCTTTACGATCCGCAAAAATCCAGTAATTTTCGATGTTAGGATAAACTTCTGCTGCTCTGTTAGTGATTTCTTTAAAAATTCGATCTGGTATTAAATATCTAAAATCTTTTGCCCCGCTCATTTTTTATATCATCTCAATTACATGTCAATGAAACATAAAATTTATATTTTTCTTATAAGTGTTCCTTAAAGTATGAATTACGAGAGCAAAATTAAAAAAAAATTTATTTTATTAAATATAATCTATTTTAATACCTATATCATAATCAAAAAAAAAATTGAAAATATAGAACATCCATCAAACATCGATGATTCGATAGAGTGTGATATTAATACCACTTTGTCGAAAAACCGTAATTCCAGAGCACCTGTAGCCTAGTGGTAAGACGCTGGCCTTGAGCGTACAATAGAGACTATCAAGTAAGCCAGTGCGCGTAAGCGCTCGGGGGTTCAAATCCCTCCAGGTGCGTTTT
>JAHQWH010000122.1 GCA_029856105.1 Promethearchaeia archaeon
GTAAACAGAAGCGTAAACTCCAATAAAAGCCATAACTTTAAAAAACCCGTCAAACAATAGATCTGCAGCAAAGCTTAAGTATAGTTCATCGGCACTAGCTTCATCACCGCTTGGTTTGCAAGTAAACTCTTGTACTTGGTCAATTACCCAATTCAAGGCGCTCGCTACACACGTAATCGCATGATTCAAGAGCTCTTCTGTTCGCTTTATAAAATTACTTAATAAATATCGAATATTTAAAACTATTCAGTGTCCAAAATATTTTCTCCAAAATTTCTTCATATCTCTTAGGTGTAAAAAATTCCTAAAATCGCAACTTCCATTGTAAATAATTTCTAGAATCATTGGAAAAAAATTATAAAAAACTCAGTTCGGTCCGTACCACTTTGTTACCCACCAGTAAAACAGCTAAAACTATCGAATTTGAAATTATTTTCCAGTTTATTATGGAAAATTACAAATTAAGTAAGAAAAAGGAAAAAGAAAAGGAGTAGAAGGGAGACTCCTGCCACCTCGACCTAATAAGAAGGTCAGAAATAAAATAGGGGGCGTTATAGAGTGCTTCACGCACTACCAAAAGACAAAAATCCAGGGTGGGGCAGGAGTCACGGTTTATTTTTCCCAATCTTGTTTCTATTTTTTTTTTATTCTTATCCTTGTTCTTGCTTTTTTACGCTTATTTAAACCTCAAACCTAACTTAGCGATAGATTAAAATCTAAAAGACTTGAATAGGTCGAATTTTATCTTTCTTTGAAATAACAATTATTTGGCGAGTATTTAAATCTTTTCACTTAATCGGTTTAATATAATGCCGGAATTTTTCCTTTTTATATCAACAGCTTGAACTTTAGCTTTTTTTTTATTTACTAAATTTCAAATTTTAATAAACATGAATCCTATGGTTAGAGTACCGTATCGTTAAAGCGTTAATTCTTGTTGCCAAAGCAGTTAAAAAATTTGCACTCTAAAATGAGCCAACTAAGAGAAGACTCTTACAAGTAACTAATTATACTCGAATTGATTTTAGCTTATTTATCAATAAATATCCTTATTAAATGTCGTTCCAAAGAAAAAGATTAATTAATTTTAAATAAAATAAATTGAAATAAGTATTTAGAATGTTAAAATTTAGAAATATCGAGAGACGAGAATTAATCAAACTGCTAATACTTTTACTAAGCATTACGGGAATAACCATCGTTACGCTCGTGATAATGTATTTCTTGCTCAATCCTCTGCCTATAGAAGATGAAAATGGAGGTTGATGTTGTGTAGCTATTTTATCAACGATACTCGTCAATTTAGCAAAATATTATTATTAAATAAATAAACCGAAGCGAATGACTCTTATAAAAAAATATAGTTATAAGACGACCACCTTGCGAAGGTTTCGGTAGAGAAGAAAAAAATTATTGGTTAATCGTTTTGATATTAAATTCAAATTGTTAGTAATAGATCACTTTTTTAATTTAAAATCTTTGTTATTGATCATTACAACACCCTTTTTGTCGTAAAGCGATCATTCAAATACGATCCATTATCGAATTGGAGCATAATATTTATATAAATATTTTTACTTATTTATTGATTAACCAAAATTTTCTTAACTCATTTGTTAAGAATTATTATTTTAAAAAGAAAAGAATTTAATGTACTTATAATTCTACAAGGAGCGTTATGAATAATGGAAGGTTCTGTGTTGGTTATAGGTGGAGGAATTGCTGGAATTCAAACTTCTTTAGACCTAACTGAGTTAGGATTTAAAGTTTATTTAGTAGAAAAAGAGCCCACAATTGGAGGTCATATGGCTCAATTCGATAAATTATTTCCCGACCATGATTGTAGTTTATGTGTCCTAGCTCCCAAAATGGTTGCTATATATAAGAATCCTAATATTGAGTTATTTACTTTATCTGAGGTAAAAACGGTCTCTGAAAGTTCTGGAACTTTTACAGCAACAATAGTTAAAAAGCCACGATATATTGATGAAACAAAATGCAGAGGATGTGGTGACTGTGCAGCACGCTGCCCAAGAATAGAGTCCCCAAATCTATTTGATATGAATTTAGGGAAAAGAAAATCTGTATACATTCCATTTCCACAAGCAATTCCTCCAGTTTACCTAATAGATCCTGATTTATGTTTGTATTTGAACCGGGATGTATGTGGTGTTTGTAGTAAGGTTTGCAAAGCTGAAGCAATAGATTTCAATCAGGAACCTCAGGAGATTAAATTGAAAGTTGGAGCAATTGTAATAGCTACTGGTTTTGATATGTATGGTGAAGAATTATCTGACCATTGGGGTTATCAATATAAAAACGTTGTTAACGCCTTAGAGTACGAAAGAATCATATGTCCTACTGGACCATTTGGTGGTAATATATTACGTCCTAGTGATGAAAAAGTACCTGATACGATTGCATTCATACAGTGCGTCGGTGCTGGTTATAAAGAAAAAAGCGTTTCGTATTGTTCGCGAGTATGTTGTATGTATACTGCAAAAAATGCAATACTGACAAAAGAATATTCGGAAAACATAAATATTACTGTTTTTAGGCATAATATCAGAGTTTTTGGTAAAAACTTTTATGAATATACAAAAGAAGCCCAAGATGATTATGACATTAAATATTCTCGCACTAAAATTAAAGAAATTGAAGAAGATTCAGAAACTAATGATTTGATAATTCATTATCAAAATTTGAAGACAGGTGAGGAAAAAGAATATAGAGCGAATATGGTAGTTTTAGCGGCACCATTAGTTCCCTCAAAAGGAACAAATGAATTAGCAAAAGTTTTAAATGTCGATCTAGATAATTATAATTTCTTTAAATCAAGATCTTTCATTGATAATTCTTTGTCTACGAGAGATAGAATCTTTTTATGTGGATTCTGTCAAAGCCCAATGAATGTATCAGAAACAGTAAGTCACGCGAGTGGCATAGCAGGACAAGTAGCGGTATTATTGAATGATGCAAAATATTCGCAGATTACAGAAAGAGAAATTGATATACTTCCAAACGAAGAAGTTATAAAGATTACTCCAAAAGCGTTAATAATAGGCGGTGGAATTTCAGGAATGACCGCAGCATTAAACATTGGATCTCAAGGATTTCAAACAATTATTATCGAAAGAGAGAAAATCTTAGGGGGAAATTTAAATCAGATTAATATTATCTATCCTGGTCAACAGGCAGCTTTTAAATTTGTCAAAAATATTAAAGATAAAGTTAACAAGCACCCTAATGTCAACGTGTACTTAGAATCTAAAATTAAGAGTGTTGATGGTTCAATTGGTAATTATGAGATAAAATTTATTGATAAAAATGAAAAAACTCATATCGATAAAGTAGGAATAATTATAGTGGCTACTGGAAGTCAAGAGTTAAAACCGCATGGAAATTTTCAATATAGTAAAGAAAATGATAATGTAATTACTTTATTAGAATTGGAATTGAGACTAAAAAAGCAAGATATGACTTGGCTTGATGAAATAAAACATATTACAATCATTTTATGCGTAGAATCGAGGCAAAAAGAGGGGTTTTCTTATTGTTCTAATGTATGTTGTAGTAACGCTATTAAAAACATTAAAATCTTAAAAGAAATTAAGCCAAACCTCGAGATTCTAGTGCTTTTTAGAGACCTTCATATGGCTAAGAAAGAATTCGAGGATATTATGAGTGAAAGAAAAAAAATAGCTAATTATATGAGATATAATCTTGAAAATTTACCAAAGATAATTAAAATAAACCCAAATCCTGAAAAGTATAAAATAAACCTATTTGATGATACCAATCCTAGGAATGTTCTCGATTTTAATACTGATCTTATCATATTATCCACTCCTATGGTTCCACCTGAGGCTATAGAAGATTTATCACGTATGCTTAATCTTCCTTTAGATAAAAATGGTTTTTTTATTGAAGCTCATAATAAATTACGACCTTTAGATTTTTCAGGACATGGAATTTTCATATGTGGTTGTGCTCAATGGCCAAAGAACATTCAAGATTCAATATCACAGGCAAATGGAGCTGCAGGTCGTGCAAGTAGATTTTTAAGTATAAAAGAAATATCAACAACAAAATTAGAATACCTTTCATTTATGCTAGCAATTGAGTGTTTCTTCAAAGATATGATCGTAAACCCAGAGAAATGTAATGGATGCGGTCAATGTGTTGAAGTATGTCAGTTTAAAGCGATTTCAGTCATAGATTCAAAAACGGAGTATGAAGATGTGAGTTTAATTGTTAATAAAGCCTTTATTAATCCTGCTATATGTAAAGGTTGCGGAAGATGCGCTGCAGTTTGTC
>JAHQWH010000124.1 GCA_029856105.1 Promethearchaeia archaeon
TAAAAAGTTTGAAAGAATGGAGATTTATTCCTATAGAAGTTAGAAATGGATATTGGAATATGGCATTAGATGAGGCTATTCTAAATGCTGTTATTGAAAAAGAATCTCCTAACACCTTAAGGTTTTTTAAGTGGGAACCATCAACAGTGTCAATAGGTAGAAATCAAAGCCTTTCAAACGAAGTTAACACGAATGTAGCTATTGAAAAGGGTTTTAATATCGTGCGGAGAATTACAGGGGGAGGAGCGGTGTTTCACGACAACACTCGCGAAATTACATATTCTATTGTGTGTCCTATAAAATTTCTAGAAAGGCTTAATGCAAAGAAAGTGATTGAGCAATTTGAAATAATAGAGGCAGGAATAATAGCAGGTTTAGCAAAGTATGGGTTGCAACCGGAAAAAGGAGTTATACATTGCCCTGCAATTTTTTTAGACGGGAAAAAGTTTTCTGGAAATGCACAAGTTAGAAAAAGAGGTTTTCTCCTCCAACATGGAACAATTTTGTTAGAACTCGATCCAGAACTTATGTATTCAGTTCTAAAAGCACCTCATAACGTAGGCAAATCAAAAATGATAAAATCTGTTTTTGCTAAATGTATTGGTATAAAGGAACAATTAAATTATTATAACGAAGAAGATTTTCTATTATCTCTAAAAGATGGTTTTAAAACCAGATTAGGAATAAAATTGAAGGAAGGAACTTATACAGATTATGAATTGGAATTAGCAGAAGAACTTGTTCTACAGAAATATTCGAATATTAAATGGTTAAAGAAATATGAATGAAAATAAAGCATTATTAGAGAAATTTGAAACTGGGACCCAGACTTGGTTTGATTATGAAGAGTTGATAAATCTTGAACTAAAAGATTTTGAACCTTATTTTAAACTTGCGTATAATTTGAAAAAACTAAATTTTGGTAATGAATTAAAAATTTATATCCCCAATAAAAGGTTTCCGGCAATAAGTATTACTGGAACCGAATGTTCGTTACACTGCGAACACTGTAATAAAAAATACCTTGATGGAATGATATCAATTTTAAATAATAAGGACTTAGAAGCTTTTTTAATGGATTTATCTAATAACGATGGCGTTGGAGCTTTAATCTCAGGAGGATGTCAGCCCGATGGTTCAGTTCCTTTATTAAATTTCTTAGATACTATTAAAAAAATAAAGAAGAAAACGAACCTGATAATAAATGTGCACACGGGTTTACTCAGCGAAGAAACGGCTAGGAAATTAGCCGAGGTAGGGGTAGATATCGTATCTTTTGACATAAACATGGATGAGGAAATTATAAAAGAGATATATCACTTAGATAAAAATTTAGAGGATTATAAAAGGGCAATAGAAATTCTGCAAAAATACAAATTGAATATAGTTCCTCACATTTGTATTGGTTTACATTACGGAAAACTCCATAAAGAATTAGAATCATTAAAATTTATAAAAGAATCAGGATTAAATCCCTCCTTGATAGTATTAATTGCTTTAATTCCCCCTAAGAATTCTAAAACAAAATTCATTAGACCAGAACCTATTGATATCGCAAAGGTTATTTCAATAATTAGATTTATTTTTCCAAGATCAGAAACTTCCTTAGGATGCATGAGACCAAGGGGGGCCGTAAAAGTAGAAATAGAAAAATGCGCAATTCGAGCAGGTATTACGAGGATCGAAATTCCTTCAAAAAAAACTTTAAAATGGATAAAAGTAGAAGATCCTTATGTGAACTTTAATTTTCTATCTGCGTGTTGTGCAATTCCAAAAGAATTTGAGAAATTTGCCAGAAGTAAAGCTTCTGATTTAAAGAGTTATCAAATATAATTCGATACATAAAGAATATTTAAGAAAATGAAAGAAAAAATTAACTTAATCGCGATTAAGGAAATACCTCTAATAAAAGCGGGCGATGATATTCCCAAAATTATTTTTAATGCTTTAAAATTAAGTAATTTAGCGTTAGAAAATGGAGATATTTTAGTTATTGCCCAAACAATAATTTCAAAAAGCCTTGGAAGGACACAGAATTTAAATCAAATTAAACCAAGCCAAAAAGCTATTGAAATTTACAAAAAAATAGCGCCATTAGTAAAGAAAAATGCTCTACCAGAAAAAAGCCCTGAATTAATTCAAGCTATATTAGACGAATCTGCGGAAGTAATAAAAACTGAACACGTAATGATTGTTGAGACTCACCATGGTTTTGTATGTGCTAATGCGGGTATTGACAAATCGAATGTTGAAGGTAAGGATGAAATTACTTTTTTACCCTTAGATTCAGATAAAGAAGCAGAAAAAATTAGAAGTTCCCTCCAAAGAATAACTGGAAAAAAAATTGCTGTAATAATTTCGGATTCTTTTGGGAGATCATTCAGGATAGGATCAGTGGGCGTAGCTTTAGGAGCTTCTGGCATAAATCCAATTTTGGATAAAAGAGGGAGCAAAGATTTATATGGAAAAGAGTTAAAGAGCACTATTGTGGGTCAAATTGACAATTTAGCGTCTGCAGCTCAATTAATTATGGGAGAGGCTGACGAAGGGCAGCCAGTTGTAGTTATAAGATGTTACGATTTTAACACAACTGAAAATACTTCAATAAAACAAATCTTAAGAAAAAGAGAGCTAGATTTGTTTAGAAACACAAAATTTCGAGAGAATTTTGAAGTGTTGTTAAAATCACGAAGAAGTTACAAATTAGAGTTTAGTAATAAAAAATTAGACGAGAGTGTAATTAAAGAGTGCATTGAAATAGCGCGATGGGCACCAAGTGCGCATAATGGTCAATTTTGGCGCTATATTATAATGAAACAAGGAAAAATGCGTGAATCTTTAATAAAAAATATAAATTTTAAACTAGGAGAAGATTTGTTTAAAGATGGTAAATCGAAAAATTTTATTAAAAAAAAAATCGAAAAAACAAAAAATCAATTTTTAAAATCTCCTTATTTAATCCTTCTATGTTTAGACACACAAGATTTAGAGAAATATTCTGATCAAGAAAGAGGAAAAAACGAATATGTTATGGGAGTGCAAAGCATAAGCGCGTCAGCAACATATTTGCTTCTTGCTTTTGAAATAAGAGAGTTAGCAGCGTGTTGGTATTGTGCTCCTTTATTTACTAAGGAAATTATTAAGGATACATTGAATCTACCTTCTTCTTTTATTCCAATGGCTTTTTTTACCGTAGGGCAATCGTTAAAGAAGCAACAAATACCCAAACGTAAAGAATTGAAGGATATAATTTTTAAAGTATAAAAAACTAATCATGTGAATTAAAATGAACGATAAATATTATTTAGTACTCGCTGGAGGTGTTGGAGCCGCAAAATTCATTAAAGGTTTAGCAAATGTTATTGATCCCGCGTTATTAAAGATTGTTATTAATACTGGTGACGATATCGAATTATTCGGTTTAAAAATGTGTCCCGATATCGATATAATTACTTATACCTTAGCCAATATTGTGGACAAAGAAAAGGGATGGGGTTTTCAAGATGAAACTTTTAATTGTTTAAGCATTTTGAAAAATTATTACGGTTTTGAATGGTTTAACGCTGGAGATAAAGATTTAGCAACTCATATTTATCGTACTGATTTATTTAAAAAAGGGTTTAATAAGTCAGAAATAACCTCTATAATTTGTGAAAAATTTGGAATTAAATCTCAACTTATACCTATGTGTAATGAAGATGTACAAACATTTATTACAACGGATTCAAAAAAAATGCATTTTGAAGAATATTTCATCAAATATCATTGTGAACCTAAAGTTATAGATGTACAATTTCAAGGTATTAAAAAAGCAAGGCCAGTGAATAACATTTTGGATTATATTAAGAAAGCAAAGAAGATTCTAATTTGCCCTTCGAATCCAATAGTGTCAATAGGAACTATATTAGGTGTAAAAGGAATTAGAGAATCGTTAAAAAATGTTAAGCAAAAGGTAATAGCAATTAGCCCCATTATAGAAGGAGAAACGGTACAGGGCCCAGCAGACAAATTAATGAAATGCTTTGGAATAGAAGTTTCTTGCGTTGGCGTAGCAAAACATTATCGTGAAATAATTGGTCATTTTATCATTGATAAAAAGGATTGTAAATTAAAATCGGAAATAGAGAAATTGGATATACATACTTACTGTTTTGATACCATGATGGTAACCTTAGAAAAAAAGAAAGAATTAGCTCAGTTTGCAATAGATATTATAACATAGAAATTTGTCTTAAGTACTTTGTGTTGGCGCTTCCTCAATTTCAATCTCTTTTTCCTCTTCAACTTC
>JAHQWH010000123.1 GCA_029856105.1 Promethearchaeia archaeon
GTAAAATTCTAGACTCGCTAGATAAATTCATTTTCGATTTAAGATCGCTGTAACTGTTATTTTGAAGTATTTCTGTCAATATACCTAAACTTACTGCTCCTGATTCTCCTGAGATTATTTGAGGATCATTTAGTAGCGGATTACCATAAATTCTCATACCTTTAGCGGCAATATCGTCCGAGCATGAAATAAAGACGTCGGAGTAATCTCTTAAAACATCCCATGCAATTATGCTAGGTTTGCCACAAGCAAGTCCTGCCATGATCGTTGACAAATTCCCTTTAACCGAATGTGGATTATTATCACCAATCTTCGCTGATTTATACAGACACGCAGCGTTATGCGGTTCGATTACAACAGTTATGGGTCTTTCTTTGCCTATTTTAGTCATAAAATATCCTTGAACACCTGCAGCTAAAGAACCAACCCCTGCTTGTAGAAATATGTGAGTGGGCGTGGAACTTCCTTCAATTTTTAGCTGTTCAAAAGCCTCATCAATCAGAGTTGCATAACCTTGCATTATCCAGGTTGGAATTTTAGTGTATCCTTCCCAAGCAGTATCTTGAATTAAAACGCCATTATTTTCAATTGCAAAGTTTGCAGCTATTTTTACTGTCTCATCGTAATAATCGTCCGTAACGATAACTTCGGCGTTTTCTTTTTTAATATTATTAACGCGGAATTTGGACGAGCCTTTAGGCATAAATACGACGGCTTTTTGGTCAAGTTCTCTAGCAGCCCACGCAACACCTCGCCCGTGGTTTCCATCTGTGGCCGTTACAAAAGTTAATTCTCCAATTTTCTTTTTATATTCGGGCGATTTTAAGTCGTCAAATGACAGTTCGCTAATATCAATATCTAATTTAAGACTAAGATAAATTCCAATTGCGTACGATCCTCCTAAAACTTTGAACGCATTCAATCCAAACCTATAGGATTCGTCTTTTACCCAAATTTTATCTATATGTAATTTATTGGCTAAACCATTTAACGAACGAAGTGGCGTTGGTTGATATTGAGAGAACTTTTTATGAAAATTTCTGACTTTGTTGATTGTATCCATAGATATAAAATCGGTAGATGCTTTCTCAATTGATGGACCTCTTGAGCGATAATTTAAAAAATACCTAATTCCTTTCATTTCACCATTTCTTTCTCAATTGTTTTCGCGTTAGCTTTCTAACATGGTTAACTGCCCATATGACAAATTTATTACACTTGCTTTCCCAAGTCCCACTTTTGCTATATTCCGTAAATCCTTCAGGAGTACTGAAATCGTATCCACATAATTTCGAACACACAACCGAACCGAATTCATTTTCAAAATCAGTGCAATATTTTGATGCTTTTAAGTAAGCCATAGCCATTTGTCCTTCGTCCATTTTTTTTTCACCACCCATTATTACTCCAATTGCAGCACACGCTCCTGTAACAGCTCCACAAGCCCCTTGCCATCCATTTTTGGCTTTATAACCCCCAAAACCACCTGCTAATGGCATTGCAAGGTTATGAAACATGTAAGAGTCTACTCCTATAACATCCAAAATGTTGGTCAAGGTTAATTCACAGCAATTGACCCCTCTTCTCATTTTAGGAAGTACTTTCTTTAAATTTTCAATTTTTTCATCAAATTTGTTATTAATATCATTTTCCATTTAGATTACACCATCTCTGGAGGTTCAAATCCACTATTTAATATAATTTTTGTAGCAAGCTTAGCTACATTGCCAACGATAGTAGAGCAATTATCCATCATACCCGCCTTAAACGCTTCTTTCATTTCGTCAGCATTCCATAAATTGAATGTCCTACCCATCGTTTTTTCTTGAACATCGAAACAGCGACAAGAACCGTATTGTTTAACGTATTTATCGTGTAACTTTTTAACAAGCGTGTAAGATTTCATTGGTTTATACATATCTTTAAAATCTTCCCGACCCCTTCCAAAGAGATACCCTATTACCATAGAAGATCCAACAAGCGCCCCACAAGAACCATCGCCCGTTAACCCCAATCCATCGGCTAAACCGCTAGCAGCTCTAAAAACATCTTCGTTCCAGATCCCTAACGATTCAAAAATCGCCGCAACTGCCGTTTGAGCGCACCCCGTACATTCTTGCTCGTACTTTTTCCCCAACTCAAATGCTTTATTTAAAATCTCATCTTTTTTGTCTTTCTTATCCTTCATAACGTATCACTCATTTATTGATAATATCATTTAAATAATGATAAATATAAATCTTTAATGAATAATAATTGAATTGATTAGATTATCTTCTTTTTTAATTTAAAGTAATTTATATTTGCTTTCATGACAGTCTTTCCCAATAGGTTATTTCACGCGAAATTTGATAGGCTCTTGAAGAGGATACCATTACTAGGCAAAATCCTAGCGTCATTTTTTAGCATTTTTGAGATATTAATGCTAGAAATCTTCAGATTTCTCAATAATAAGTTTAACATTAGCACTATCAATATAGTAAATAGGTACATCTTTAAGAAAAGATGGGGTGGAAAGGTTGTTCCATTGAACGTAAACTTTGATGTTGACACTAAATTTCTTCCTTCTCAAGAAATCTTAGAACTTCTAAGTAGGTCTAATGTTGTTGGAATAGGAAATTGTTATTGTAGAGAAACGCAACGAAAGTATTCAGATAAGCCGAATTGCGATCATCCTATTAAAACTTGTATCCATTTAGGGTTTGGAAGTTCTTTACACGAGATTCCCTATAAATCCGAAAAATTGGAAAAAGTTTCAAAGGAAGAAATCAAACAGCTTCTAGAAGAATGCGATCAGAGAGGACTTGTACACCAAATTATATATTTCCCTAATCCCGAATTTTATTACGTAGTATGTAACTGCTGTCCGTGTTGCTGTGTAGTTATGAATAAGTTCTTAAAAAGCGGCTCGCCTCAAATGATTAAAAGCGATTTTATAGCTTATAGCAACCCAAATAAATGCAATAATTGTGGATTATGCGAGCAATGGTGTTATTTTGGAGCAAGAAAACTCCTTAACGAAAAATTAACATTTTTCCCCGATTTATGCTTTGGTTGTGGAGTTTGCGTTTCTAAATGTCCTGAAGAAGCTATTATTTTAAGGAAAAAATCACGATAAGAAATTTATCCAAAAACTAATAATTAATAATGGGTAAATTCTTTTAAAAAGTATGAAATCTGACTTTTCTTTCGAAATTAAAATCGTTTATGACGACATCTGCGCACAACCGGGTTTTTTAACTGGGTTTGGTTTTTCAACTTTAATTTATAATAATCTCTCAAAAACCCACTTATTGTTTGATACGGGAACCAAGGGGGATATTCTAATTCACAACATAAACAAGTTTAACGTTAAAGTTTCAGAAATAAAGAAGATTATAATTTCT
Organism: Promethearchaeia archaeon; assembly: GCA_029856105.1. Taxonomy (GTDB): domain Archaea; phylum Asgardarchaeota; class Lokiarchaeia; order Sigyniarchaeales; family SOKP01; genus SOKP01. Next base: position 3,387 of record JAHQWH010000123.1, read on the forward strand.
CACAACCACTACGACCATGCTGGAGGTTTAAAAGAAATTTATCAAATTAATCACGATATTGAAATTTACGTGCCACTCCGCGATATAAAATCTTTCATAAAGGCTTACCCCGAAGCTCAAGTTCAAGCTATCTCTGAAATGATTGAGATAGACAAGAATATTTTTTCATCTGGTCAATTTGGAAGTAGATTCTTAGCAGAACAATCTTTGTTTTTGAAAACAGAAAAAAACGATTTAATAATAATCTCAGGTTGCGCACATCCAGGTTTAGAAACATTTATTTTAAAGGGTCGAATAATGTCGAAAAAAATTAAAGCCGTTATAGGGGGTTTCCATGGATTTCGAGAATTTTCTTTTCTAGAAGGAATTGAATTCGTAGGAGCTTGCCACTGTACGCAAAAAATAAGGGAAATAAAGCAAAGATTTCCTGAACAATTTAAAGATATATGTGTTGGTAATAGTTATTCATTTTAATTCCTTTCGAATCTCTCCATTAGGAAGTAAATTATCGGGATGAAATTCTCCACTCTCTTCTTTCTGGTATCTAATACAATTCTTATTTCCTATTAAACAGTAATCTTCAACCCATTTTTTTTCAAGCATTCCGTGATCGACAAAATATTTAATCGGGCAACATTGATACCATTTACATATTTTTTTCAATTGTGCAACCTAAGTATGATTTTTTGAATTTTTTTGTATAACAATAAATATGAATATTATTATTAAGTTTATAGTTTATAGGGTTTAAACATCAAATGTATAATATCAAAAATGAAAGAACTGTATGAAATAGGGCTGGTATTTCGGGGTTTTGTTTTGGTTAGTCACGTGTTTAAAAACGTTGAAAAAAAAGATAATCTTAAGAGTATAAATAAAGATTTGAGGGGAGCTTTTATATCAGCTATTAATCTTTTTGCTAAGAATGCGTTTAACAACTTATGTTTAGAATACTTAGAGTCTAATAATATTTTATTTATCTTCAAAGCTTTTGAAATACAAGCTTCCGATTCTAATCAAAAAGAGTCTATCATTTTGTATAGTTTAATAGATAAAAAGAAAAAAGATACGGATAAATTTGTTAAGAAATTTCTAGAGAAAATCGAACCCATTTCACTACTCTTTGTTTCTAGATATAATAATAAAGATTTTTCAGAATTAAATCAATTTGAGCCTTTTCAAAACGAAATCAAAGAGTTTGCATATACCTAATTAAAAATTAAACTTTTCCTAAACTCCAGCCTTTAGGTTCTGAACGCGAGTACACAATAACGCCTTCCATCCTTAATTTATCGAGTTGCTTTTCCACTACTTCTCTCTCGTATCCTAAAATGACCATATCGTCGACCAGTTTTGTTTTGGATCGTATTAATTTCTGTTTTTCTAAATGAGTAATAATTATTGTTCTTATATTCACTTCCGTTATAGTCTCTGTTGGAACATTCTTTCCATTTCCCATTGTTTTTTGAGGTTCTTTTTTTAAGGCGTCGATTAGCGCTCCTCCTTTTTTTGAGGGCATTTCTTGCTCTATCACTACAGGTTTTGCTACAGGTTTTGATTTCTTACCTTTTTTCGCGGGAGTTGCGACCGCACCGCTTAAACCTATCTTATCCTCTGGTAGTGTCCAAACTGAATATGTAATTTTTTCGTAAGAATCAGATTTTTCTGAGATCATACGTTGGAATTCTTCAGCAACGCTATCAGTTAGATATCCTCTCTTCTCTAACTCTTTTGCAATACCCAAAATAATCTTATTATCTATTAAATATTTGAAAATATATTCTCTGATGTTTGTCGGAACTGTTTCAAATTTAAATGGTTCTTCTACTTTTACTTCCGCTTCTGTTGGTTGAGGTTCTACAATATTGTTTGGAATTTCAAGCGGAGGTTTTTTGCCCCATTCGAAATCACAGATGCATCTAAGACTTCGATCGTATCCTCCAACTATAATGCGTGTTAAATCTTCTTTAGGATCCTTCATAGTAGATACGATTTTTATTGAATTATCTGCAGAAGCTTTCCATTTCAGCTCTAGATCTATCGAATTTAGATTGGTGTTGTGATATATCCGAAGAGTGCCGTCTGCACATCCTACTATAATTTCTTTTGCGTTATCACCGTCAATATCAACTAATTTTAAAGATATAGGTCGTCCTTCTTCAAGAGTTATAGATTTTAACTCATTACCTTCGCTATCAAATATTATTATTTGAGATGCGTCTGTACCTACTACTATTTCGTTGAAACCGTCATTTCTTACATCGCCCACTTCAATTGTATTAATTTGAGAACCCATATCTTTTTGCCAGATAATATCTGGTTTGCCTTCTTTAAACTGGATTAATTGAAGCATACCATTTTTAGTGCCAACTAATAATCCGTTAATAGATTTATTCACATCTAACAGCTTTAAATACCCTAATGTGCAAGCAGATACCCACGAATCGTAATAAAAAACATACTTAGGATCAGTGGAATCAATGTTTTCGAATATTTTTAGTGTTTTATCTTCGCTACCGTGAATCAATTCAATATTTCCATTTCTAGTGAAATCACCACCAGTTACACATAGTACCTTACCCTTAGATTTATAGTTCATAATCCCTGCTAGCTTATTAATACCCTTTACGAACTTTACTACTAAAAAATTACCGTCTCCTGCTCCTACTATTACTTCTTGGCATCCATCTTTAGTAATATCTATAGGATAAGTAGTTCTTACCCACCCATCAAACGTAATACTATCGAGGATGTTTAATTCTTCGTTCATTAAGTATAAAGTCTTGTCATGGCCTCCAAATACTAAATACGAGTTGTCTCCACATTCAAGTGTGGAGCAAGTTAAAACAGCATCAGGACATTCAAACATCCAATCTAAATTAAAATGTTTTTTATCCGACATTTGATTATCTCTAAATTTTAAAATTTATAAACTTTATTCTGTATAAAATCAATACATAATCTATTAGTCTTAAATATAGAAGTTTTTTTAAGCTTATTAAATGATTTTGATAATTTAAAAATATAAAAAAAATATAAAAAAAATTAATTTTAAAATTAATAATTATAAAGCGAGTTGAGCGTCGCTTGGACTGTACGCTCCCGTGCCGCTAATTTCATAGGTGATTTCTATTTTTTCTTCAGCTAACAGCTTGTCTATAGTCCATTTGAGTGTATCTTGTCCTACTTCGTCCGTTATCTCAGGCTTCATTGAATAAGTTCCGTATTCAAAACTATCAGGAACCTTATCTAAAAGCTCTAATTTCTGAAGCGGCGCAGTTCCAATATTCTCGACAGTTAAAATGATCTTGTAATTGCCCAAAGCTCCAATTGGAACGACTTCTTTTCCGATTCTGAACCGACGGCGTAAATGTAGAGCCTCGATTACGGGTACTTCTGGCTTAAACTCTAATTCTTGCGAAATTGGGAAAGTATTAGTGAAATACGTGATCTCTGATTCAAATTTGGCGTCTTGTACAGGATTAATACAATGAATTGGATATTGGAATTCTAACGAAGATTCCGGCGCAAACATGCCGTTATCGGAGCGTCTTAGGTCTTTAAGCTCGATTTTAAACACACTGCCATCGAAGTTAACAGCTCCCGAATTTAAATCAATTTTGCTTCCATCCCATTTTATCGATATCTCATCGGCTTTAGGTGGCTGAAATTCGTTGTTGAAATATTGCTGAACAACTGTTATTTCGTTTAATGGAGCAGAGCCATTATTGATCATCTTTAACGTAGCAATAACATCTTTTTCTTTGAATGTTGGAACTTGATCTATATCGTACGCCATATCTCCAGTTATACTTGCTATTTCTAAGATTACATCTGAGATTACAACGGTCCCGTTTACAATAGTTTGGAAATCAGGCATTACTCGAAATTCAAGTTTCTTTCTAAAAGCAGGATAGTCTTCTGAATCGTATCTCCACTTTTTTGAGTGCCATTGGGCGCCAGCGGGTAACAACGGAACATCCTTAGGATCGATGTCGACGTACTTTGTCGATTCGTCGTCTGGAGAATACACATCTGCGTTAAATAATTGAATTACAAATTCAGAGGGATTCTCAAATACGAGTTTACAATCCCAAGTTCCGGGCTCCTCATCTCTTTCTAGCGTATCTACATAAAATTTATTTCGAGTATACGCATCGTATTTATCGATATCTAATCCTTCTGCGAAGGACGATGATGCTTCGTATGTTACTTCAAGTGTGCCTGTTTTTCTCTTTGTAATATCATTCACTGATATCGCGCAAGTGAATTTGCAAATAACAGTTGTTTCGGGCATTAACTTCTCAATGTTCCAAACAATTTTTTTACCTTCCACATCTGCCCGTCCTACTGATGTATCCCGGACAACTGGATTGCTAAAATCACCAGGAATGTTTTTCGTTACTCTTACATTTTTTATGGGTTTTTCAAACAAACTCCTCATTGCAATCGCAAATGTCACCGTATTATCTTTATCTATTGAAATACCAAAAGCTTGTAAAGAAAATTCATCTGTTGCAGTACCGCCATCTGTAGAATAGTCTTCTTCGTCTTCCTCTTCTTCTTCTTCCTCTTTTTCTTCCTCTTCTTCTTCCTCTTCTTCTTCAACAATAGTACTTCTTTCTTTAACTTTGGTTCCAGCTTTGCTAGTCTTTTCTTTAGCTTTCAACAAATCACTTTCTATGTCTCTCATATTAAGAACGCTATCGGCTTCAGGAAGCGTATTAACGTATTCTTTAACTAAGAGAAGATTCTTGATTTCACCTTTAATTACAAAATCTTCCTCATAAGCGTTGGTATCATTGTCTGTTCCTAGTTCTCTTATCTTAATCTCGTTTGATTTAAGAGTTGTGCTATCAATATTTTTTAGAGTTAAATCAATATCCCATAATCGGTCCTTCTTCGATTGATTCTCCACGCTTAATTTGCCTTGGAAGTTCATCGATTCGATATTTGCCTCGTGATCTAGTTCTACATCGATGTTTTCAATAATTTTTACTAAACCCGTTATTCCCTCGCGAACACCATCTTTAAGTAAAATTGAACCTTCTAATTCTCCAGTATCTGCATCGTACGTTTCAATCACGGGAGTAGAAAGATCTCTATCAACTAATGTAACTTTTCCATCGTCTAAGTCAGATCTTTTTAAACCTTCAGCTATTTTTTCTTCAGCAGCTTCTTCAGCAGCCCAACCAGTGCTGGCTCTAGGCGCTGCTCGTGGTTTCTTTTCTTTTTTACGTGCCATGTTAGATTACCTTAATTTTTACATTTCTGTTAATATTATAATTCCATAAATATCTATGGATTAATAATTTTATATTTTTTATAGAATAAATATACTCACGATAGTTAAAAAAGATTTTTTAACTAAAACATAAATATAATAAAAAGTCATTTAATGCATTAAACTGAAAACCCGTTTATTCTTTTAGGGAAAAAATCTGGTTCCTTAAACTTAAATCCACACATTGGGCAAATAATCTCCTTTTTTTTTGCGAAGGAATCGGGGTTTCTAAAAGTATATCCACAAACTGGACATGTTATTATTAAATTTGACTCCATACTTATCAATAAATTTATAACTTTAATAATATTAATTTTTGATTTTTTGTGGATTTGAGCGTTAAATATGAAGTTCTACCAAAATAATAAGTAAATCGTTAACATTAATACCAGTAGGTCCCGTAATAATCTCGCTTTTTAATAGTTTAAAAAAGCTGTTGGAGTCGTTGTTTTCTAAATAACTCTTAGTTTTAATTTTTTCGTTATTTATTTGATTAAGTGAAGCATTATCGATAAGTGCGCCCATTGCTTTACTATTGCCTTCAATCCCATCTAGATTGGCTCCAATAATTAAGAAGTTGTAATCAATTTCCTTATTTTTTACATTGTCAAGAAAACCTAATAACATTTCTTGGTTTCTTCCACCAACCCCTTTTCCTTTTATCGTAACTGTCAATTCACCGGTTCCAATTAGAGCTAGTTTATGTTTACCCGGTTTTTTAGTATATTTCATTAACTTCATTGAAATTAATTCGTGTAATTCCTTTCCAAAATCTACCGCCTCACCTACAATTTCGTTTGTAAAATAGTCGATAATAAAGTCCAAATCTTTTAAATTTGCTGATACTTCTTCAACAGCTAAATAGACGCTTCCGATTAAATAATTGTATATGTTAATAAAGCAAACATCGTGCTCGTGAGGGTTTTCTAATCTCGGGTCGCTCAAACCTTTTTCAATTACTTTTTTTACCGAAGAGGGAACTTTATCGATTAAATTATATTTTTTTAACGCGTCATAAGCTTGGTTAAAACTTGTCAAGTCTGGAACCGTAGGACCAGAGGCAATAGAATCCAAATTATTTCCTACTACATCCGAGATTATAAGCGTTATTAAAGTTGCTTTACTAGTATTATGCACTTTTTTTGCTAAATTTCCGCCTTTAAAGTCCGATAGATGTTTTCGGATAATATTTATTTCGTGAATTGACGCTCCCGAGGCTAATAGTAACGAATTGACTTTTTGTAAATCCTCGAGAGTTATACCTTGCTTAGGCAAAGGCAATAAGGCGGAACCTCCACCTGAAATTACGCAAATAATTAAATCGTTTTTGGTGGCATTTTCAACAATTTTCACCATCTCCTTCGTGCCAGTTAAACCCTTTTCGTTTGGAATAGGATGTGAAGCGCGATTTATCCTTATTTTGCTCGAAGGACTGTAGTCTCTTATTTTTTGACCTTCTGGAATGTTGATGAATCCTTCGTATTTTATCTCAGGTTGCTTTTTCAAAATTTTTTCGAGTGCTAAACTCATTTGAGCAGAAGCCTTTCCACCTCCGATTATAAAGATATTGCTATATTTATTGAGATCGAATTTATCCTTCTGAATATTTAATTTACCATCGATAACTTTAACGTTATTCTGGATTAATTTACTTGGCTCAACTGATTTAATCGCAATTTCCAATAGTTCAAGTCCTACTTTTCTTAAATCTAACTTAACTTTATCTAGGCTTTCGGGAGTTAATTGCGATAAATTTTTAACGAACAACTTTAAACACTGCTATTTGAATTATTATTTATTAAATTGGACAAAATAATTTATTAAATTTAATATTGTTTGTACAATTTATATCAATTAAATAGTATATATTATACTTTATATTAAAGAAGTTGATAAAAAGGATGTCGGAAACTAAATTGTATGATATAGCGGTTATTGGATCGGGACCTGGTGGTTATCATTCTGCCATTAGAGCGGCTCAATATGGTGCTAAGGTCGCCTTAATAGAGAAAAAGAGTCTTGGAGGGACTTGTTTAAATGTAGGTTGTATCCCTACTAAAGCTTTGTATGCATCTGCAGAACTTATACAAAGAATAAGAGAAAATGGAGAAGAACTTGGAGTAAGCTGCGATATAAAGTTAGATTTTGGCAAAGCTGTAGAGCGTAAAAATAAAATTGTTTCAGAATTAACTGGCGGAATTGCTGCATTAGAAAAGGCGTGGAAGAACGATGTTTTTATGGGACATGGAAAAATATTAGGTGGAAATGCTAACGATGGCTTTGAAATATCAATAGAAGGAGAAGAAAAGAAAACAATTAAAGCAAAAAGAGTTATAATTGCTACAGGCTCCTCTCCTGCACTGATTCCCGCGTTTAATATTGATCACGATAGAATTTTAACTAGCGACGATATTCTCTTGCCCGATTTCAGAATTGTTCCAAAAAAATTGCTCATTATTGGAGCTGGAGTGATAGGATGCGAATTTGCTAACATATTTTCTGCTTTTGGAAGTAAGGTTATCATATTAGAATATCTTCCCTCTCCGATCGCAACTGAAGAGCCTATGATCGTGAAAGAGCTACAGAAGAAATTAAATTCTTTAGGAATCGAAATTCATGTCTCTCAAAATGTCTTATCAGTTGATAATATTGGAACGGGCGTGAAAGCAACAACTTGCTCAGCAGCTGTTCCTAGAGACCAAGTAGAATCTGCCGAAAAGTCTTACTTTGAAGCTGATTATTGCTTAGTATCTATTGGCCGAGCAAAAGAATCGCGCAACTTAGGATTAGAAGAACTTGGAATCGAAACTGCTAGAGGATCAATAAAAGTAGATCTCAAAACTTTAGAGACTTCCGTAAAAGGAATCTATGCCATTGGTGACGTGACTGGCGGGCTCATGTTGGCTCATGTTGCTAGTCACGAAGGGGATGTTGCCGTTGCAAACACTTTAGCTAGCTTAGGCGGGTTTTCTATTGAAGAAAGAACTACAGATTATAGGGTTGTTCCAGCAACCATTTTTACAAGCCCAAATATTGGTTCAGTCGGCATACGTAGAAAGCAAGCTAAAGATTTGGGATACGAGTTAATGATGGGACGATTCCCGTATATGTCGCTAGGAAAAGCGAAGTGTATGGGTGAAGAAGAAGGCTTTATTTTAATTTTGGCGGATAAGCAAACACATAAAATTATTGGAGCATCTTGTATTGGAACTGAAGCACCAGAATTGATTTCAGAAATCGCTTTAGCCATGCAAAATGGTTTAACAGTTCACGATGTCGCAGAAACAATACATTCGCACCCAACCATCAGCGAGATGGTTTTAGAAGGAATGGAAGATGTTTTTGGTTTGGCGATACACAAAAAAGGTCGACCAGTTCATCATTAAACTTATATAAACCTTATTTTCTTTCCTTTTTCATTTTCCATTACCGAGTATATTTAGTTATTAAATAAGAATAATTAATGATGAGAATTTTTTATAATTAGAATTATTAAATATCAGAGTGATTGCTAATTGGAGATATGTATAACATCCTGGTAGCCGGGGTAGATAAACGAGAAGTTACGCTTTTACGTAACGTCTTAAAAGAGTACGGAGATAGAAGTATTTTAATTGAAAAAGCTGTTGGGTCCACCTTAGATTATGAATCAAACAAGAAACGATCGAAGATTGCATTTGTTCGTTATCTGATTGATAGTAGGATATATTCCCTCGATCAGAATTATATTATAGAAGATCTTAATTCCTCCAAAATTCCTATAAGAGACGCACATCTAGTTTTAGGACTTGAACCTCTTGAAACCTTAAAAAATTTAAAATACATTTCAGAAAAAACTGTGGTAATTTTAAATACTCATCAAATAGATTTAAAGCAAAGCATCCAAGATTCGAAAAAGAAAATCATATATCCTTCGATCGCTCAAATTGTTGATATATTAGATCAATTGGCCAGAAAGGTATATGCGCTCGATTTCAACGAGCTCTCAACTAATTACTTTAACGCCCCAAATTACAGCACTATAATAGCATTAGGAGCGGGAGTAAAAGAATTTCGAGATATATTTTATGAAAAGTTAATGTTAACGATTTTAAGAGAATTTCACGAAGACCCTTTAAGATATATACCCGCATTTGAATTAGGAACTAGCTTAATTGATTAACATCTCCTTATTAAATGCAATTAAAATTACTAAAATTGACGTTTTAAGTACTTAACTTTAAAAGAAGCGAGTCTCCCTTTTTTAATAACGATCTCTCGAAAAGCGCTTTCTGATTTAGGGTTTTTATAGCTTCCTAAGCCCAGTGCAGGCGTTTGAACGACAAAAGGAGCGTGATTTTCAATATCTTCAGGATTATCATATTGTTCAGAATAAATATCATAATATATCATCGCAGGATTTTCTAATTTTTTTAAACTAAAAGGCGATGTGTGTGTGTCGACGATTTTAGTCTTTAAATCTTGTGGGTCGCTCAATCTAAATTCTTTTAATTCGTGCGTATGTCCTGAAAGCGTAAGAACACAGAAATCTAAACAAAATTTAAGAAGTTTCTCCCAGTTTGTTGAGATTGCGCCATATTGCACGTCAAATTTGTTATCAATTCGAGCTAAGGAAAGTTTTTTACCTGACTTTTGAATTAAGGATTCTTTAAATTCATCGATTTTCGTTATTAATTCTTTAGTTGGTTTTGACATAGCATAACGTTTAAGTGCGCTAATTTTTTTTTTTGGATTAATTGGTGGTCCATGAAGCATAAGGAAAGTATTGTTTTCTGGTTCTAGCCTACAATTAATTATATTTTCTAAATATTTAATATGCTTTTCTGTAATTCCAGTAACTGATGGATGACCACTGAGAAAATCCATTAATTTTTTAAAAGAATCTGAGCCAGTATTTAAGAAAATAAAATTATTATTTCCAAACTTGATATCGTAATCTAAAGAAGAGTTAATTTCTATCAAATATGCTTTCAAAGCGCTGAAGCTCTTAGTTATTGAACTAATTGGGTTTGCCATTAACTCTTCGTTCAAAGCGATTACTTCATTTTGTAATAAACCAATTTTTCTGTATAAATTACCCCACCGAAGGTCGTAGTGAAAAGGTCGATAATCGTGGTTACCGGGAATAGTGAATATAGGACAAAGTATTTCTTCTCCAGAAACCATCCCTCTTCTTTTCTCTTGAGGAAAATTTAACAAAATCTCTTTAAATATCCGCCAATTACTGTCCTTATAGTTAAAATTTAGTTTTTTTCTTTTTTCCGTGGGTATTTTGGAGAGAACCGCAAAATCTATTAAATCTCCTGTTAATACGACAAAATCCAAATCGTTCTTATTTACTTTCTTGTTAACAAGCTTAATAAACTTTCTAAAGTTATTGTTAGGGTTTACAAATCGTTTACGAAGTGGTTCAATACTTTTACTTGGAATTTTATCTTTTGGTTTTTTTATTAGTAAACGTTGAAAAAATGAAACTGCCTTCGCACCTTTGGCAAGAAGTTCGCCAAGGTCTGATTTTCTAACTAAAACATTCCATTTCTTAACGATTTCGTAAATTCTATCGTTACGTTCTGCCAAGTGCAAATCTGTCGCGTGAAAGAATTTAAAATCGCTCCATTTGTTTTTTGAAACGACGATTGAATGATAAGAAACGCGAATTTCCTTATTGGGCATTTCTTGCCAAAGATCAAACATTACAAAATTATAACTTTCTAAAAATTCCAATACTTCTTTCGATAACCTGAAATGAATTGTCGCCTTGTAAAATTCATTTAAACCCGAATAAATATTATATTTAGTTAAGTAATTTCGAGGACTATAATAACTGTCATATTTAATGTTATCAATCTCGCAAGTTTTTACGGGTTCTACCTTTAAAAGAGTCGCTTTTATTAAATCCCCTCTAAATGCTCGCGGTCTTAATGTTTCGATTTTTTCGGCTTGCACAATATCAAACTTTTTTCCCGTAGAATCTGTAAGCTCCAAAACGGGAGGTAGTTCTTCTTCCTTCTTTTTTTTTTTCCGAGAAAATATGCTTTTAATTTTGTCCCAAATACTTCTTTTCTTTTTTCTTTCCAATCGGTCTTCTTTCTCTTTTTCGAAATATGTTTTCAATTTCCACTTGTATTCAAGAATGGGGATAAAGTTTAACGCATGCTTAATGAACCTCTCGAAATTATCGGTATCTTTTATATTGCTTACAAATAATAAGTTAACTTCAAATTCTTTTTGCTTGAATTTACTATCTATATCTAAAAACAGAGGGTGTCCCAAATTTGGGCTTATCAATAACGCTTTTTCAGGTTTAATGCTCTCAGCTTCAATCAATTTTTAAAGATCTCTCGTAAAATTGCTTTTTAGTTTAAAAATCAAATTTCAATTCCTATCTATTTATTAAAGAATTGCGATCTAATAAGTTTTTATCACTTTCCCAAAAGAAAACACATCCCTTTAGGGTTGTGATGAATTTTGCCTTAATCAGTAAAAATTACACCCCTATTTCTTTAAATACGAAATATTCCATGTTATAATTAATGCAACTCGTTCAACAAGTTCAATTCAAGCGATCAAATCTCTTGGATGAGATAACTTTTCTTTCAAAAAACTTGTTTAATGTAGCGACATATACCGTGCGACAACGATTTTTCAAGGATCGTCATTGGATTCGATATAACGAGTTGTGGAAATTGCTAAAAACTCACGAATCGTATAGAAAACTACAAGAATCGTGCGGATCTCATCCGCCACAGCAAGTCCTTAAACAAGTAGATAGAAATTTCAAGAGTTTCTTTAAAGCAATCAAGGTTTGGAAAAGCGAACAGTCTAAATTTAGGGGAATGCCAAAACTTCCTCGTTACAAGCGTAAGAACGGTCATAATGTAGTCTATTTCACTTCTTTACAATGTAGGCTAAAGAATGGACACGTATTACTCACGCAAAAGATGGAAAACTTAGGTTTTCCTATAATAAAAACCGCGTTAAAAAGCGTGAAAGGCGTTCGCATCGTTCCTTTCGGAGATCGATACAATATTGAATTAATCTACGATTACGAGCCAAAAAACTTGCACTTGAACGAGAATAACACGTTAGGAATCGATCTAGGACTTAACAATATCGTAACTGTGTCAGATAACATTGGAAACAAGCCATTGATTATCAAGGGCGGTGTTGTAAAGTCAATCAATCAATTCTACAACAAGCAACTGTCAAAATACAAGTCCATGGCGAAAAAGTGCAACGACACGGATGTCACGGGACGTATCTTGAAGTTTCATCGAAAGCGAAACAATAAAATGAGGGATTTCTTTCACAAGACTTCCCGAAAAGTAGTCAATCACTGCATCTCTAACGATATCGGGACCATTGTTATCGGATATAACGAGAGTTGGAAGCAGAAAATCACGATAGGGAAATGAAACAACCAGAACTTTGTTTCCGTGCCTTTTTTAAAACTTGTTCAACAAATTGAATATAAATCTGAGATGGTCGGAATTCAAGTAATTAGAACCGGCGAAGAGTACACTTCGCAAACGTGCTCTTCGTGTGGAGTCGTAAGCAAGTCAAATCGCAAGTATCGTGGACTATACGTTTGTAAAGATTGCGGAGTTGTTCTAAACGCTGATGTGAACGCTTCAAGAAACATTCTACAAAAAGGAGTCCCTAAATCCAAGTGGATAGGGGATAGAGGATGCTTGAACCATCCGGTAGTGTTGAAAGTCTAACCTACGAATCCATAACCTTTAGGCTATGGTTGTTCAATTGATCTAAATGAGATTTCCAAGAACGAGAGGATTAGTTTTAGAGAGTTTTTAACTTTCTGGGTTAGCGAGATTGACGAATATTACATTATCACCACGTACAACAATGTCTCCAAGCGTTTCGTGCTCCTCGTGAACAGAACCATCCTCATCCATGTATTCAAAAAGCTGAGTTGTTCCTTCTAGATACAAGTTAAGATGTTCGTCAAATCCCGCCAATTTACCTCGAAATAAACGATTCCTCTTAACTTTAATTAATATGATCTTATTCACAGACTCCTTTAAATAATCAATAGGTCTGTTTGGTCTATTTTGTTGGTAACTTCTTCTTTCCATTTTATAACACTAAAAATAATATTTCAAAAAAATCTATACTAATAATAATTTAAATTAAAGTTCAGAATTAAAACCTTTTGATTTATTTATTCAATAGTACCTATAAATATCCAACTATATTCTCTAATTTTTTATTTTATTATGATTTTTATATTATAAGGATCATTTTTTTAATTTAGGCTCGTGGCCCAGTCTGGATAAGTTTTCGAAAGAAATCTTTTCGGAAGAGTAAGCAGCGCCCTCCTAAGGCGAAGATTGAGGGTTCAAATCCCTCCGAGCCTGTTAAATGTCTTTTTTTAACATTTATTATGGCTAGTTGTGACATTTCAGCAAAACAAAGTCTTACCAAAATTTTTACCGAAGGGTCTGAAAAAACATAACGTAAATTTATATAATTATTATTCACAATTATAAATTGCCTAAAAATTAAGGTGAATTTTATGCCAAAAAGAATATTAAGAGTAAATATGAGTAATCTCGAAGCGAAATTTGAAGATTTTCCTGCTGATTTCGCTGCGTTAGGTGGAAGGGCACTTACTTCCACGATAGTCGAAAAAGAAGTTGATCCACTTTGTCACCCTTTAGGGCCAAGTAATAAGTTAGTAATTGCACCTGGGTTAGTTACAGGAACAAAGGCCCCAACTTCAGGCCGATTATCTGTTGGATGCAAATCACCTTTAACAGGAGGGATTAAAGAAGCAAATGCAGGAACCTCATTTTCTCAAAAATTAGCAAGAATGAGAATTGCGGCTATAATACTTGAAGGAAAACATGAAGGATCCGAGTTCTATACAATGAAGGTTACTATGGATAAGGCAGAATTTACTAACGCTGATAAATGGGTTGGAAAGGGTCTATATGACGCGTATAAAGGATTATTCAAAGAGCATGGAGATAAAGTCGGAATATGTGGAGTTGGTATTGCTGCGGAACTTTTAGGTGCCTCTTCAGGAGTGTGTTTTAATGACCCTGAAGGTCTACCTAGTCGATATGCTGGCAGAGGAGGTGTTGGAGCAGTAATGGCTTCCAAAGGATTAAAATTTATCATCGTTGATGAGACTGATGCTCCTGGAGTTGAAATTCTGAATGAAGAAGCTTTCAACGAGGGTGTTCGAAAGATAACAAAGGCATTGACAACTCATGATGTCACGAAGCCTGGAGGTGCACTCAACACATACGGAACAGGTGTACTTGTTAATATCATAAATGAAGCAGGGGGATTACCACAACGTAATTTTTCAGCAGGTCAAGATGATAGATCAGAAAAAGTTTCTGGAGAAGTAAAGGCTGAGGAGATCAAAAAACGCGGAGGACAACGACCTCATTTCTGCAGTCCGGGATGCATTATTCAATGCTCCGAAGTATGGTGTAAACCGGGAGGAAAAGATCCCGTAGGAGTACTGGAATATGAGAGCGTTTGGGCTCTTGGTCCTAATTGTGGAATTTACAATTTGGATGATATAGGGGAATTAAATAGAGCATGTAATGATTTGGGATTAGATACCATTGAAGCAGGAGGTATGATGGGGGTTGCAATGGAAGGAGGATTAGCTGAATTCGGAGATGGTAAAAAAGCTCTAAAATTAATGGATGAAATTAAGAAGAAATCTCCAACAGGTCGAATTTTAGCGAATGGTACAGCTTTCACTGCTCAAGCATTAGGAGTTACAAGAGTACCAGTTGTGAAAGGACAGAGTTTACCTGCCTATGATCCTCGTGCAATAAAAGGAATTGGTGTAACTTACGCAACCACTCCTCAAGGTGCGGACCATACTGCGGGTTATGCAATAGCTACAGAGATTATGGGTGTAGGAGGGACAGCAGATCCCCTAGATACAAATAAAGCTGATTTATCACGTAATTTACAATTAGCTACAGCAGCAGTAGATGCCTCAGGATATTGTCTTTTTATAGCTTTTGCTGTATTAGATATTCCTGAAGGATTGGAAGGTGTTGTTGGTACTTTAAATGGTGTATTAGGTACTAATCTAACAGTCGCAGATGTTTCAGGTTACGGACAATCAATTATCGATGTTGAAAGGAAATTTAATAAAGCAGCAGGATTTACTGAAAAAGATGATAGACTTCCAGAATTTTTCTTGAAGGAAAAATTAGCTCCACATAACACGGTTTTCGATGTAAGCGACGAAGAATTAGATAAAGTTTGGGGACCTTGAACATTTAAACATGACAATATTAGTTAAAATCTTTGGAGATTTGCGAAACAAAATTAAGGATGAGAAACCCAATGGGGGTCTCCCACTTAATATATATATCAATTCCGAGAATATCGAATATATAACTGATATACTACAGAATTTATCAATTGAAGAAAATGAAACAAGCCATATTTTTGTAAATGGAGTGTACTCTGGATTTAACAAAAAAGTAACCGATGGCGATAGAGTTGGAATATTCGCTGGAAACCAAGCTTTATTGTATAAATGGTATTTTACTCGCGTCGAAGATTAGTAGGAATAGAAGTAATACTGAAAAATAATCACAAAATTCTTTTTTTTTTATTTTTTAAGTTTTAACCAATCTTCTTTTAGGAGCGAATACACATAATTATCCAAATATTCTCCGTTAACGTACATATCTTTCTTAAATGTAGCTACGCGAGTAAAACCGTTTTTCTCTGCGCAACGCCACGACCCTTTATTAACAACAAGTATAGAGGCTTTAAGTTTAAAAATGTTTAGTTCGTTAAATGCATATTCAACTAATAACCTTGTAGCTTCTTCTCCAATTTTTTGCCCCCAATAATCGGGCTCTCCAATAAGTAACCCTATATACGCTTGTTGGTTGTACCAGTTGATATCTGACACTTCTCCAAAGCCAATTATCTTGTTATCTTTTTTATGCCAAATTTCGAAACTTACTTCATTTTTAGGTCTTTTATCAGAAGGTTCTAGGTATTTCTTCATTTCTTCTACAGTACGAGGTAATATATTCCGAGAGTATATCCGTACTTTAGGATTATTTTCCCATTTTGCATAAAGTTTAATATTTTCAATATTCAATGGGATGAGAGCTATATTTTCTCCTCCGATAAATATTGGTATGTCATCTGTCATATTATATTTCTCCTATTATAACTAATTTAATAATTGTTATTCATTGTTTTTTTTCCAATCTCGTTTAAACAAAGCAAATCTGTGCACGTCATGATATTGCCCGTCAACGTACATTTCTTCTTTTAAAACGCCTTCTTTTTCAAATCCTAATTTTTCAGCGGCGCGAAGAGATCTTTTATTTGGTGTAAAAACTCCTGAATAAATTTTATGGAAATTCAATTCAGTAAAACCGTAATTGATCAATAGCTTAGAAGCTTCACCAGCTATACCCTTCCCCCAATATTCAGGCTCTCCTATTTTTGCAAAAATATTAGCATTTCTATTGACCCAATTAATGCGACTGAATCCTATACTACCGATTGGTCGTTTTGATTGCTTATGGTAAATTGTAAATTTAATAGAATCCCTCATTTGCTTGTCTGGTAAAGGTTCGAACCGTTTTTTTACTTCTTCGAGAGTTTGTGGCCATATATTTCGAGCATAATGACGCACTTTTGGATCGTTTCTCCATTTACAACTTAAATTAGCCCATTTAGAGTTTCCAGCAACTAAATCGATGGTCTCTCCTTCTATGAAAGGAAATACGTCATCATCTTCTTCTTCCTTATCTCCTTTATCTTTTTTTTCTTCTGTCATCTTTAAACCTGCCAATAGTCCACTTAATAATAATTATTCATCTTTCATTTTCCAATCTCTTTTAAACAATGCGAATTTGTGGATATCGTGATATTGTCCGTCAACGTACATTTCTTCTTTTAAAACGCCTTCTTCTTCAAAACCTAATTTTTCAGCTGCGCGAAGAGACCTTTTATTTGGTGTAAAGACTCCAGCAAAAATTTTATGCAAATTCAATTCGGTAAAACCGTAATTGATTATTAACTTAGAAGCTTCAATAACTATACCCCTCCCCCAATATTCAGGTTCTCCTATTGTTGCAAAGATATTAGCATTTCTACTGACCCAATTAATGTGATTGAAACCCACACTACCGATTGGTCGCTTTGATTGCTTATGGTAAATTGTAAAGACAATAAAATCCCTCATTTGTCTGTCTGGTAAAGGTTCGAAAAACTTTTTTACTTCTTCGAGCGTAAGGGGCCACATATTTCGAGAATAATGACGGACTTTTGGATCGTTCATCCATTTACAAATTAAATTAGCCCATTTAGAGTTTCCAGCAACTAAATCGATGGTTTCGCCTTCTATGAAAGGAAATATTTCATCATCTTCTTCTTCTTTATCTTCTTTATTTTTTTTTTCTTCTGTCATATTTTAACATCAATAAAAATTCATATTTCATCGAATTTGATTAAGTAATATGAATGAGAGTAAAAATTAATATTTTTACATTTAAAATAAAAATAAAAAAATAGAAAATTAAATAATTATTTACAGTAAAATTGAAATCTACAATAATTTCATTGCCAAAGTCATGTCGTTAGCTGTTAATTTCTTTCGACCGGCGTGTCGAGTCATTTCTAATGCTTTATTGGTTACTCCTCTCGCAACTTTCTCTAAATAGTCGATTAAAGCGTCTACTGCTTCGCGAGCAACCATTTCAGCGCCGTTATCTTTCATTAACTTTCGAACTGGTGACCAGGCAAATACTTTTTTAGCCATTTTTTTCATTCCTCCACTTTTAACTTTTTAATTTCTAAAGTTCACATTTTTCAATTTGAACCTTATTATATTATATATTTTCTTTTAAATATTTAAAACTTGCGTAATATTTTTGATAGGATATGTTTCGGTTAATAATTTCATCCAATCGACAAAATTGCGATGTTAGAGAAGAAAAGCGAGAGATATACTTCTGAGCCGTTAGATCAGAGATCTTTTTTTATTTTGAAAAATGTAGACGATACAGATTTAAGCATAGAGGGGATGCGTTAGTTTTGGCGAGAATACTATTATTTGAAATATTTTATCTCTGCCTTCTTTACTCGTGGATAATGATCAATTTCTTTCCATTTACCTAAAAATTAACACTTTTTTTTCTTTATTTTCCAGATCTGATAAGTTTTATTACATCTGGTAATTTATTTTACACAATAAAATTACTTGACTTGAAATCTTATGAAAAAAATCATTTCTGTATGCAGGGGGGACGGCGTAGGTCCTGAGGTTGTAAACGAAGGAGTAAAAGTCCTCGAAATCGTTTCGGGTTACACTGAGTTTGATTTTGAATTCAAAGAAGCACCAGCAGGAGGCGAAGTATGGAAAAAATTTGGTAACAACCTTCCTGAACAATCGTTTGAAACGATAAAAAATTCCGATGCGTTATTATTTGGCGCTCTAGGATTACCTGATTTACCTTTTGGAGTAGCAGAAAGTGCATTAATGAAGATAAGACAGGGGTTAGATTTATACGTTAATTTAAGACCAATTAAGCTGTATGACATACTTCGCGAGAAATGTCCATTGAAAGACGAATTTATTGGTAGCGGGATAGATATCACTTTTGTAAGGGAAAATACGGAAGGGCTCTATAAAAATATTGGGAGTATAGACGAGGATTCTGCTCAGAATCTAATGCTTTACACCAAAAAAGGCTGTGAACGAATAATAAAGTATGCTTTTGAATTTGCCAAAAAAAAAGGACATAGCAAAGTTACTTCTGTTGATAAAGCAAACCTTTTAAAAACAAGTCAATTATGGCGCAAAATATTTCACGAAATAGGTAAAAAATATCCAAAAATCCAAAAAGAAGATGTTTACGTTGACGCGTATTGTCAATGGCTTATTCGAGCACCATACAAATTTCAAACGGTTGTAACGGGAAACATGTTCGGAGATATAATAAGTGACGAGGGAGCGTTTCTTATAGGAAGTTTAGGGATGGCTTCTAGTGGGAATATTAATCCTGGAAAAGTATCTATGTACGAGCCTATTCACGGTTCTGCGCCCGATATCGCTGGAAAAGGCATAGCTAACCCTATTGGCACTATTTTAAGCGTAAAATTAATGCTGAATGAGTCGTTTAATTCACTTGAAATAGGAAACGAAGTTGATAAAGCAGTAGAAGAAGCCCTTAAGGAAGGAAGAACTGTAGACATAAAAAGTGAAAAATTAAAAACCCTCTCAACCGAGAAAATGGGCGATTTAATCGCCGAGCAATTAAAAAGTAGGTTGAAAAAGTAATCTATTAGTATTATTATAAGTTTCTCGTGTTAACTATAGTGTTTAACATGAGCTTAAGGTAATCGTGTATTTTTTCTCTATAATCAGAACCAATTTTGAGAAACACTATCGATACGACCTTTTCTTCTAAATCTTGGTCAATAACAAATTCTTCCATTAATTGGGACCAATTTTTGTCGTCAGAGACTCGAACTCCAACGATAATTGTTCGCTTTTTTCTAATTTTCTGAATAATTTGAATTAAAATCTCCTTCCAATTAGGATCGATGTGTTCTTTATCTCTAGCGTCAAATATACAAAAAACACCGTCAGAATTAGAAAGGTTAAATTTATCGTAAAGATAACTACTTAAGATCACTCCGTTCTTATAAGTATATAATTTTTCTTCGCTACTATCTTTTATCTTAGAAAATTCACCTAATTTTTCGATAGCCAATATAGTATGGAATCCAGGGTTCCAACTCAAGCTATAAGATATAAAAGTTAATTCCAATATAACCAACTCTTTTAAAGCGAAATAAATCGTTTCTATTAAGTCATCTTTGATTCTATCCTTTTCCTTTTTTTTACTTTTTACGATATAATGATAAGCAATTAATTCAAATGCGTCTTTAACATTATTTCCCGTAAGTGCGCTCGTTTCTATATAGGATGAGCCATTTTCAGATAACGATTTGGCTAATTCTTCTCCTTCTTCGGTAGATATTAATCGTTGTTCGGCTAAATCGCCTTTGTTACCAATGATCACTATGGGAATATCTATTTCTTCGATAAGTTTAGATATTTCTTTATACCAACTCTTTACATTTTCAAAAGATTCTCTTCTTGTAAGATCAAAAACGATAAAAGCAGCTTCTGCACCAGTGTAATATATCTTGCGAAAGCGTTTAAAGTATTGTTGTGCCCCAATATCCCATAACTGAACACCTATCTCATTTCCTTGGAAATCAAAATTATGTGCTAAAATATTTAGGCCAATTGTGGCTCTATAATCGTGTGAAAACTTGCGCTCTACAAATTGTCGAATCAATGATGTTTTTCCAACCGCATGATCACCAATAATAACGAACTTAAAGGCATACTTACCGCATTCAATGAACTCCGATTGACATATTGATGCTTTTAATCTTTCATGTCTTTCAGCTTCATTATCAAAATCGGGAATTGCTAATTGTATTGAATCCCCCTCTTGGGCGCTAAGTATTTGAGCTGATTTCTCAGCTAAAAAGTATGTGTAAGGCGCAACCTTTTCAACTGACGCCATACTGTTAAAAATTATACTTAAGATTCTCTCTTCGTCAATAGTAACAAAGAGTAAACGGTACTCGTCTGTATCAAACGCGGCAGTTCCAAATTTTTTGAAAGAGAAATCATTTCGTATCCTTTCTAAAATTGGATTTATTAGTGTAGTTAAAACAGATACAATTTCAATGTCAATATCTTTCCTTTTTTCTCCCGCAATAACTAATCCTTCGACGTCGGAGACGATAATCGCTTCAACATCTCTAAATCTTTCTAAAAAATTACCTAAAATCTCTTTAAAAAGTTGATTTCTATTTATAAACAAACGAATCTACCTTCAAATGTGAATAATATTGAACGGAATTTGTGCTTAACATAACTATAATATAACTTATTTTTAAAAGTAGCTATTTTAATTTATAAAATTTTAATTAGAAATATTGGAGAAAATTTTAATTAGAAATATTGGAGAAAATTTTAGAGGTTTATGATGGTGTTAAACATTACTTCAAGTTGGTCGTAGATTTCCAAGCGATACTCGAAACCAATCTTAAAAAATAAAAGAGAGACCATTCTTTTTTCTACATATTCGTTAACGTTAAATTCTTCCATTATATTTGACCAATCACTCTGTTCAGATACTCTTACACCTATTAGTGCAACTTTATTTTCGCTTAGATTTTTGATTATATTAACAACAACTTCTTTCCACTTTGGTTCTATATGCTTCTTATCTCGAGCGTCAAATATAACGAAAACTCCATCAGAATCTTTAATATCTATATTATTGAATAAAAAATTCTTAATAATTAGTCCATTGGAGTATTCAAACAACCTTTTTTCTTTGTCGTCGATTTTTTTTTCGCAATCGCATAATTTATTTACATCGTTTAAGATTTGTAGGCCTGGGCTCCAAAACGGATTTTCTGTAATAAATGAGACGGTCAATTTTCCTATTTTATTTAAAATCGAATTAATTTGAACCATTAAACTTTCTTTTAGCTTTTGTTCTTCTCTTTCTTTACTCTTCGTTATATAATGATATGCTATCAACCTGAACGCGTCTTTTATATTTTCGCCTGTTAAGGCGCTAGTTTCAATGTAAGAAAAGTGACTTTCAATATTCTCCTTTGTGAGCTCTTCACCTAGCCCAATACCCTCTTGGTATGCGACACTTCTCTGATCTACTAAATCTATTTTATTACCTACAATTGTTATAGGAATATTCTTATTACCTAGAAGATCATTTAGTTCTTTATACCATATTTTCACGTTTTCGAAGGAATCTCTTTTACAAACATCAAACACGATGAACGCAGCTTGTGCACCTACGTAATAAGTCTTTCTGAAGCGTTTAAAGTAGTCTTGTGCGCCTACGTCCCAAAGCGATAAAGATACCTCGTTTCCATAAAATTTAATTGAGTGAGATAACACATTAAGCCCTAATGTTGCCCGATAATCGAGAGAAAATCTATTTTCCACAAACCTCCTTATAATAGAAGTTTTTCCCACTGAACTGTCGCCGATTATTATAAATTTAAATTTGTATATTCCTCCCGAATCTAAGCGGAGTTGATATATTTGTTCTTTTATTCTACTAGTATTCTCAGAAATATTAGATTCTATTTCAAAATTCGGTATATTAACTTGAATTAAATCGCCTTCGTTTGCAAATATGATTTGAGCAGTTTTTTCTGCTAGAAAATAAGCGTATGGGCTAATTTTATCAACAGAAGCTAAAGCGTCTAAAACTACGCTAAGAGTCACATTCTCGTCTATAGAAATAAAGAGCAATCGATTATTTTCGGTGTCAAAACTAGCTGATCCAAACTTTTTAAAGGCAAATTCTTCCCGCATTCTATCTAAAAGTGGATTTATTAATGCGGTTAATACAGATACTAATTCCATATCAGTGCTTGCTTTTTTTTGACCAGCTATAATAAATCCTTCGCGATCAGATACAATTAGAGCCTCTACATCGTCATTAACAAGCAGAAAGTTAGTAAGAAGTTCATTAAAAAGTCGTTTCTTGTTTAAAGACATGATGGGTTTATAATACGATTATGTTAGATTGAATTATTAATAAAAACTTAGGTTTAAAAGTAATAATTTTATAATTTATTAAATAGTTTTGTGATAGATATGGCTAATTGTATTATTTGTCATTTAGATATTATTGAAGGAGTAGATTCTTTCCAGGAGTGCCCTAACGGTCACCCTACTCATACCGACTGCTTGAAAGAATGGCTACTTCACGCTTCAAACTGTCCTTTATGTAGAGAACCGTACTCGAGTCACATTATTGAAGTCTTTAAAGATTTTATTCAGCAAAAAGATCGAGAAAAACAAGAAGCTTTAGAAAACGAACTAAAGCAAGAAAAAGTCAAACAGATGGGGAAAATTGCTGAAAAAATGATATTTCTGAAATTCATTGAATCTATTGAGGTATTAATGGATGCGAAAGAATACGAGTATGCTCTATCAAGGTTAGATTTACACGATAACGGGGCTACTTCAAATCAAAAAAGTCGAAACTTGTTATTTCTAAAGGGAAAGATTAATTACTTGAAAGGTCGTTATGATATGGCAATTAACTTATTAACTAAATTAGTAAAAGATAAATACGACTATCCAGAAGGGTTTTTATATCTGGGAAAAGCCTATGAGGCTTTAGGTTTAAAAGATCAAGCCAGGTGGGCGTTTGATAGAATTAATTAAGTTTTGATTTTTATTAATAATATAAAATGAAACTTTTTTGTTTATCTATTGCAGGTTCAGATCCCACAAGTGGAGCGGGGATTCAAGCGGATATTAGAACGTTTGATAGGTGTGGAGTACACCCTTTTTCTGTAATAACAGCTATTACTTATCAATCAGCAACAGAATTTTATGGATATAAATCTCTCTCAGATGATTTAAATAAACAGCTAGATGCTATTTTTACTTCTTATCCTATTAAGTATGTTAAAATAGGGATGATTCCCGATGCCAAAGCGTTAGATATTATCGTAGATGTAGTTAGAAAACACGAATTAATCGTTGTTTTGGACCCTGTTTCTATCTCTAGCGCGAGTGAAAGACTCTCGAGCGAAGGATTCGAATTAGAAATAGAAAGAAGTTTGTTTCCGTATATAAAAATCCTTACACCAAATATAAATGAAGCCAGTTTTTATGCGAATCGAGATTTATTAAGTAAAACTACAGATAATATTACTGAGCTCAAAGAAGCAGCAATAATATTGGTAAAAAAGTTATATTCTGATGATCAGGCATTGGATACGGAGAAAGCTGTTGTTATTAAAAGTGCAGGAACTAAACAGGGAGAGCTTTTCGATCTAGTGTGTATCAGTAAAGGAATAGGTTCCATCGATAATTATGAATTTACGTTATATAAAAAGCCAAAACTATCATTTAATGGAAATGTCCACGGAACGGGATGCGTTTTTTCTTCTGCTATAACTGCTTTTCTTGCTAAAGGAAATCCCTTAGCTATGGCCATTGAAAAAGCAGAAAGATTTTTTGATGCTAAATTTCAGAAGTTTGTTAAATTACCCAATAAAGGTAAAGTAATAGATTTAACTATTTCAGATAAAAGAGTGGAAGTTATAAATCAAATTAAGGAAATCTACAATTTCATCTCTAAATCTAAAAAATTTAGCAAATTAATTCCTGAAGTTAGAATGAATATATCTGGTTCCCTACATAACGCTACTTCAAAAAAGGACATCGCAGGTATTGAAGGTAGAATTACAATTATCAATGGTTATCCACAAGCTTCCGGAGAAATAAAGTTTGGCGTTTCAAATCATACCGCTCGATTAATTCTCTCGGCGAAAGAGTTCGATAATTCAATTAATTACGTAATAAATCTTAAATATAATCCAACTTGGATAGATTTAATTCAGCAAAACACTGATTTAGAATTACAGGAGATTATTAGAGATGATCAACCGGAAAAGATTAAAAAACAAGAATTTTCAACTATGCAATGGTTAATTAAAGAAAGCATTACTAGCAAAGGTAAAATACCAGATATTATTTGGGATAAAGGAGCAATGGGGAAGGAACCGATAATTAGATTATTTAGTAAAAATTCGAAAGATATGGTAGAAAAACTCAAAAAAATTATAGAAATAATATCTTAGAATTTTATTTATAATATCTTTTTAGATGCTTTCTTATCTAAGGCATCTTTTAAGATCTTAATCGCGCAAAATTCACCACACATACTGCATACATCATCATCGTCGTCAACATTTCCATTTCTAAAATGAATTTCGCGAGATAATTCTGGATCGATTGATTGTTTTATCATTCCTTCCCAATCCAGATTTTTACGGGCCATATCCATTTTAAAATCCCAATCTGATGCTCTTTTACCATATTTTGCAATATTTACTGCGTGAGCTGCAATTTTCGAAGCAATTGTTCCTCTTTTAACTTCTTCCTTATTGGGTAATGCTAAATGCTCAGAGGGAGTAACGTAACAGAGATAATCTGCTCCAGCCATACCAGCCATTACACCTCCTATCGCACTTACGATGTGATCGTAACCCGGAGCTATATCAGTTACTAATGGTCCTAAAACATAAAAAGGTGCCCCATCACATAAAGATTTCATAATTTTTATGTTACGTTCTATTTCATTAGCGGGTATATGCCCCGGACCTTCCACCATTACTTGGACATTCTGTGACCAAGCGCGCTTTACCAATTTTGATATTTCAACTAATTCTTGAATTTGGGCATAATCCGTGGAATCAAATATACTACCTGGTCTCATCCCATCTCCAAGTGAGAGGGTGAAATCGTATTCTTTCGCCATTTCTAATAAATAATCGTAATTACTATTGAATGGGTTTTCTAAATCGTTCTCAAGAATCCAAGCTGCTAAAAAAGTCCCTCCGCGAGATACAACCCCCATGTTTCTCGGATGATCTTTTAGGTAGTTTACGATATTTTTAGTAACTCCAACATGAATTGTAAAAAAGTCCACGCCTTCTTTAGCCTGTTCTTCTACTACATTAAAGAGGTCATCTTCGTCAAAGTTAATAATAGCTCCTTTTTTTTCTAACGCTCTTAACGCGGATTGGTAAATAGGAACCGTTCCTAAAGGGACTTTAATTTCTTTTAAAATTTGTTTTCGAATGTTCTTCACATCTTCCTCGGTTACTCCGGTGCTTAAGTCCATGATGGTATCTGCTCCATACTTTACAGCGATCTTGGCTTTTTCTAATTCTTCGTTAATATCGCATACTCGTTTGCTGGAGCCTATGTTAGCGTTAACTTTTATTAATAATCCAGCTCCGATTCCCATAGGTTCTGTATCGCGTTGGTTGGATTTTGGAACAATAATACGACCTTTTGCGATTCCTTTTCGGAGGAATTCTACATCTAATTGTTCTTTTTTCGCAACAAACTCCATTTCTTTGGTGATTTTACCATCTCGAGCGATTTTCATTAATGTGGACAAATTTTTAGACCTTCTCGTAATGTGTTTATTCTTCTACTAACGATTAAATATCAATTATCTAATACCAATTAATAATAATTGAAATAAATTGTTTTGTTTAATAAAAAATAATAAATCACCACTTCAGAAATATTTTTGTAATTATATCAATTTATAATTACAAGGAATTTTTGGAACTTCAAAAAAATTTCAAATAACTATTATTTTTTTATCAATTTTGAATACATACATAAATTAGAGGAAAAAAGAATGAATATACCTGAGAGTAAAGTTGAGATCGGTGGAT
>JAHQWH010000125.1 GCA_029856105.1 Promethearchaeia archaeon
TTATTTGAAACAAGAGTAAATATACTTTCTTTTTTTTAAATCTAATACTTCTGCATTTAGAACATCTAAATAATTGGTTGAGAAAAAATAAAATGTTTTTACCTTAGTTGTGTTAATCACATGTTGCATAATCAACAATAGTCTTCTGAAAAAATAGTTGTAAATAATTCGGGCGTATTATTCGTTTGGCACTGTTTAACTAAATCCCTAAACCATTTCTATTTAAATCGTCTATTAATTTTGGTAACAATTCTTTATTTATGCTAAGATAATCGCCGTCTAATTCAAAGTTATACTTTTGGCCCCACTCAATTAGAACTTTTATTAGAGTCTCTTTGTTTAATTTGAGTAGTTCTTGTATCATATTAACCTTAATACGTTTTGAAACGCCTAATAATGCTTTTAATCGTTCAATAACGCTCTCGTTTTTATTAGATTCGGTTTCTGTTTTATTTAGGTTATCTAGCTTTTGTCTAATTGCCATAAGAGCTTGTTTAGCGTAAATAAATTCGGGATCGATTTTTAAAGCTTTTTGATAAGCTTCTAAAGCTTTTTCTAAATTTTCTTTTTCTTCGTAGATTAGACCAATGTTGTAATGGCAATGCTTATAATCCGGTTTTATAGCGATCGCAATTTTACAAGCGTTCAAAGCTTCTTCAAATAGTTCTAAGTTAAAATAAGCGATTCCGAGGTTATAATGCGCTCTATAATTATGGGCGTCGAGCTCTATTATTCTTTTAAAATTTTTAATCGCTTTTTCATACTCTAAAACGTAATAATCGTTAAGGTAACCCCCGTAAGCAAACAACGCGTCAATAAGAATTTTCTTGACTTCGAGCTCGGAGCTTTTTTTGAACAAATCCTCTAAAATTTCTATTCCTTCTTCGAAATCTTCGTTATCTACTAATTTCTCTGCTTTTTCGAGGATTTCTCTGTTGTCAGTCAATTTTTTTCACTTAAATCTCATTTTCGTACCAAAAATTTGGCGACTTTTTTACTCCAACTTTCATAAAAACGCTTCTTAAGGCACCGTCTGAATCTGGACAGATGTAATATACTTTATCTAATTTAAGCGTTTTCTTTATGTATAGCTGTAGTTCTCTAATTAATTTTTCTTCAATTCCTTTTTTGTAAGAATCTTCCTTTTTAGTTAAAATTTGATGAATAATTGCTCGATCGTTGCCTAAATAATCCCTAAAAGAAGTGTACGTTCCCCAACCAACAATTTTCCCCTCCTCTTTAGCAACCACCATAGAATTTCTATATTGAAGGTCTAAGGCTCTTTTATTTATCTCTTGTTCGAATTTTTGCCAATGTGAGAAGAAGTAAGACTTATTTTCGATAAAATCTTCAAAAATTTCTTTAAGTGCTTCTCGATCTAATCGAGGATCGTATCTATCGATTATAATCATGATAGTTTTGTTAATGATTAATGGTTTTATAATATTTTTTCTTTTCAGTTTTATTTTAATTAATCTTTAATAAAAACTCTTTTTTATGTTCTGAAATATTAGAACTTATGAAACAAACAGATGAAACAGACAAATTGACTATACCTTTCAAAAAAACCAATAAGGACGCTACGCTTCCTATAACTTCAAAAAAAGGAGATGCTGGTGCTGACGCTCGAATTAGTGGCTTTAAACAATTCGTTAATGAAAACGGCAAAAAAGAATTAATCGAGCTTAACATTGACACTTATACGCTTAAACCTTTAGAGCGAATTGGGTGCCCTTTAGGATTCGCTACAGCTATCCCCGAAGGATATTACTTTAAAGTTGTTCCACGCAGTGGTCTCGCGCTATGGGAGGGAATATCAATCGTTAATAGTCCGGGTACTATAGATTCTGGTTATAGAAACGAATGGATGGCTATTGTTGTTAACCTTTCAAATAAAGATGTGGTCTTGAAGAGAGGAGATCGTATATGCCAAATTATTCTTGGTAAAATTTACGATTTTGAAGTTGTTGAGACAGATACGCTGCCTGATTCTGAAAGAGGATTAGGTGGATTTGGTTCGACAGGAAAAAATTAAATTAACTTTAGACTTAAATGCTAAGAATTTGAATTAATATTATGGTTGAACTTTCAGTTGAAGAAAAATTTATTATTAAAAATTTAAAAGAAAACGGTGACGAACTTAAATACAAGGAATTACAAACGCTCTGCCAAGAAGAATTTGAAGGTGTTAGGTTAATCTTGAAAAAATTAAAGGAAAAACAGATTGTCAGTTATGAGGGAGTAATCCCCGGGTATTCCGCGGAAATCAAACTTATAGAAGTCTCAATTTGAAGCTTAAAAAATCTTTTTTTAAATCTTGTATAATAAAATTCAAATTCTTAGATTAATTTAATATATTATTCGTTTTCATTTAATTAGGAAATTATAAAATTTGGATGAGAATTTGACCGAATCTAATAATTTTGAACCATTTAAAGACCACTTTCTGTATAAGATATTAAATCCAAAGAGTTTAGCAATTTTTGGAGCAAATAATAATTTATTAACAACAATGGGCTCTATGCAATTGCGTAACATTATCGCTGGTGGAGGATTTGATGGTAATATTTACCCAGTTCATCCTAGACTGGATGAGGTCCAGGGTTATAAAGCGTATAAATCCGTAAAAGATTTACCCGTAGTACCCGATCTTGCTTTTCTTATATTACCTACGAGAGTAGTACCTCAAGTTATGGAGGAATGCGGAGAAAAGGGGATTAAAAATCTTCTAATAACTTCTGGTGGTTTTAGAGAGATTGGAAAAGATGGAATAGAACTATCTAAAAAAATTGACGAAATTTCTAAAAAATACAATATGAGATTTGTTGGTCCTAACTGCCTTGGAATATATAATGGATGGTATGGATTTCCTGATAAAAAAGAAGCTTATTTTAACACTTTTTGGCCTTATGCGATACCTGAGCGGGGAAATATTTCGATTATAAGTCAATCAGGAACAATTGCCGCCCAAACTTTCTGGCATGCGAAAGAGATGGGTGTTAGGGTTAGTAAATCGCTTTCAGTCGGTAACGAAAATAATATTGACATGGTAGATTTTTTAGAATATTTCAAAGATGACCCTCAAACAGGTGTAATCGGACTTTATATAGAAGAGATAAAACGAGGAAAAGAGTTCATTAAATTGGTTAAGGAAATCACACCAAAAAAGCCAATAGTTGCGATCTATACGGGAGGGACTAAAGCAGCAGATAGAGCGATCAAGAGTCATACGGGTTCTTTAGGTGGCAATCAAAAGATCTACGACGCAGTCTTTAAAGATGCTGGAATCATCTCTACTAATTCTATAACAGACTTCTTGTATTACTTAAGGACTTTGTCCTTTGCTCAAAAGTATAACATATTTATGAAAGGTAATCGAGTAGGGATTATTACCGATTCAGGTGGTTCAGGTTCAATGATGACGAAATCATCTGAGTTATATGGTTTGGAGGTGCCCGAATTTTCTAAACAACTAAAAGATGAGCTTTCCGAACTAATACCTTTTACTGCAAGCGCCAACAACCCTATTGATGTTACTTTCGACGTAAATTTTTTAAATATCTTTTACAAATTTCCAAAGATGTTAATGAAATCGGGAGAAGTTAACTCGATTATTATTTGGGGCGTTTTTGATTTCGACGATGTGATAGAAACAATTGAAAAATCAGGCATGATAGTTGACGAAAATGTGAAAAATATGGGCCTCATGTTAGATAGGGCTATTATAAAACCGGTTAAGCGTCTAATGAAAAAGTATTCCATTCCTGTTTATTTTAGTGGCCCATTTCCTTACAGATTTTCTTGGTTTCAAAAGTTTCTGTCCTACGATATACCCATTTTTGATTTGTGGGATGCTCCACCTAAATGCTTGAAAATTCTGCACGAATATTCAGAATATCGTAAAAAACATCAATAAAATCTTGTTTTTAATCTAATAATATTTTATTACATAAGATAATAGAAAGAACATTACGAATTAAACTAAAATTAAAAAATACGAAACATATTAATTTAATAAGAAAAAAAAATATTATTACAAAAGCGTAAAACTATTTAAGAACCTTGCCAAATCCAAAAAAAAGAGTTTTAACAGAAGATATATACCAACGCAAATTATTAGAACGAAGAATTGAAGAATCTGAGAGGAGATATCGGGGATTATACGAATCATCTCCAATAGCTTTGACAGTAACTGATAGCAATGGTGTCGTATTAGATGTTAATTCTGCTACAGAGAAAATCTTTGGATT
>JAHQWH010000126.1 GCA_029856105.1 Promethearchaeia archaeon
GATTATGTTGATTTAAGTATGGTAGCAGGAATAATCCCTGGATTTCCTGCTAGATGGCCACTTGGTGGTTATTCACAAGGGGTTTTTATGGCTAAAGATGCTGGAAATTCAAGAGTTTTCTTATCAGCTGACGCTAGCTTATTTAATAACGAATTAATTAATGAACCTGGATATGATAATTCCCAGTTTGGTATAAATATTATAGATTGGTTAACGTATGGCGAATCAAAAGAAGATTGGGTTGTTGTTTTCGATGAAGCTCACATACGACCAGAATATTCAAGAGATTTTACTTCAGCAGGAATTTTTGGGTTTATCACTCAATATATTGTTCATTTAAGCACGAATCCAATTACAGCGTGGGTTTATCCGCTATTAGCGATATATTCATTGAAGAAGTATTTACCTAAAAAAGACGAAAAGAAGGAAAAAAAGAAAGCAAAAGAACAAGAAACTCAAGAAGAAAGAGAACGATTTAGAACTTCGTCCTTTTTTGCCGAAAAAATTGAGTGGTATAGAGAAAAAAGCAGATATGGTAAAGCTTTGACGTTACTCTATAGGAGATTAGAGCGAAAATTAAATGCCCTTCTAAGGGGGCGTAAAATTACCACTCAAAATGTAATGGGAATGGTAATTGCGAAAGACCCAACAATAACAAAACTTAAGATTAGAAGAATTTCTAAATTTATGGATAGAATTATTGCAATTAAAGAAGGAAGAACAAAAGTTAAAAATGAACAAGATTTTGAAACCCTATTTTTTGAAATGGAATGGGTGGTTAATAACATATAAAGAATAATTCAAGGTAATTAATTTAAAATAAAAATAAAATAAAATATTAAAAATCAATTAAAAATATAAAAAAGGAATGTGATAAATAATGGAAGCCCCAAATAAAGCTAAATATTACGAAAGAGAAGAATTAAATGTAGAACCTATTAGAGAAATTGCCCAAGAGGTTCTTTCAGAAGTAAGCCGAGTCATTGTTGGATACGGAGAAATTTTACAACAACTCTTCATTGCTTTGCTAGTGAATGGTCACGTTCTCCTTGAAGGAGTTCCCGGATTGGGAAAGACGGTAATGGCAAAAACTTTTGCAAAAACGCTTGGAATCTCGTTTCGACGGGTACAATTTACGCCTGATCTTTTACCCTCAGATATAACCGGGACAAAAATCTTTGATCAGAACGAAGGAGCCTTTG
The DNA here is from genome assembly GCA_029856105.1 of Promethearchaeia archaeon. Lineage (GTDB taxonomy): Archaea > Asgardarchaeota > Lokiarchaeia > Sigyniarchaeales > SOKP01 > SOKP01. The sequence continues at coordinate 1,203 of JAHQWH010000126.1, forward strand.
TACTTCAAAAAGGACCCCTTTTTGCAAATATAGTTTTAGCAGATGAAATTAATCGAAGCGCTCCTAAAACACAAGCAGCTCTACTCGAAGCTATGGCCGAAAGACAAATTACCATAGAAGGAGAAACACTTCCACTTGATAAACCATTTATGGTAGTTGCTACTGAAAATCCGGTGGAAATGGAAGGTACATATCCTTTACCAGAGGCACAACTAGACCGTTTTATCATGAAGGTCTGGTTAGATTATCCTAGTTCAGAAGAAGAAGTAGATATAATGAGAAGACAAATCTCTGGAGAGTCTCCTTCAGTAACGGCAATAACGAGCGGAGAAGAATTACTTGCTGCTCAGAAACTAATGAATATGGTTTATATAGATGACAGAATCTTAAAATACATTAGAGACATTGTATTGAAAACTCGGAATCATCCTCAGATAGCTCTTGGATGTGGACCACGTGCATCACTTGTATTAATGAAATGTTCAAAAGCAAGAGCAGCAATTTTAGGAAGAGTATATGTAACTCCAGACGATGTACGCGCATTAATTATGTCCGCTTTGAATCACCGAATTTTATTAAAACCTGAAGCTGAATTAGAAGGTCTAGATGTTAAATCTGTGTTGAAGAACATTGTTGAAGATATACCAATACCTATTTAATTTTTTTTCTAAAAACATTGGAATAAAATCAAAATAATTTAAGAATGGAGGAATAATATGTTAGGAGGAAAAGGAAGAACTTTAATTCTATTTTCAGTTTTTTTTCTAACAGCAGGATTTGCATTTGAGAATTATTTTTTGATTTATTTCGCTATACTTTTGCTATTTAGTACTGTTGTAAGCTTACCCCTTTTCTATTACCAAATGAACATAGAAGAGTTGCGGGTACATAGAGAGCTCGAAAAAGAGAAAGTATTCAAAGACGATTTTGTTCATATAAAGGTTGTAATTGAGAATACGGGCAATCATAGTTTTGATTTTCTGGAAATAAGGGATTACTACAACCCTCAACTTTTTAGATTAGTATTAGGGGAAAATTATATTTCTACAAGGATAGGCCCAAAAAAGGTAATTAAATTTAGTTATGTGCTGGAGCCAAAAGTGAGGGGTGAATACCCTCTAGGTCCACTATCTGTAACGGTTAAAGATAGATTAGGGTTTAATTCGGTGGAAAGAATTGTGCCTGATAGTGTTTCAGATATACTTGTTTATCCTCCTTACGAAGATATAAAAAGAATAGAAATTTTAGGTTCTAAACGCTCTTTAACTTTAAATTATGGGCTACAAAGATCAAAACAGAAGGGTCTTGGCTCAGAATTTTATGGAATGAGAAAGTATGTATTTGGAGATCAGTTTAGACTCATTGATTGGAAAGCGAGTGCTCGAACCCAGAAGTTAATAGTAAGGGAATTTGAAAGCGAAAGAGATGTAACGATCATGATATTGGTAGATTCATCGAGTTCTATGGCAGGAGGTGCAATAGAAAACACAAAATTCGAATACGCAATCAGAGCTTGTATGCTGTTAACAAAAGTGGCTTTAACTCGTAAAGATAATGTGGGCGTATTTACTTTTTCAGATAAGAAAAATCTCCAATTTTTAAAACCCAGGAGTGGAGATGATCAATTCTATCAAGTATTAGATTTTGTTGCAAAAGTCAAACCACAAGGAAAGTTAAGAATGGTTGAAGCAATGGATTTCTTTAACAGACGATTCCAAAAACGTAGTTTAATATTTGTTATTTCAGATTTAGAAGCAGATGTAAAAGAAATAGGACATGCAATTCGAAAATTGGCTCCATTTAATCACACAATTATAGTTATCAATCCTTTTAGTCCTTGGTTTGAAATTCATGAAATTGATTTGTCGTCAACAGATAAAGCTCTTGCTGAAGCGATCAGTGAAGAAATGATGGAGCATATCCTAAAATTTAAACAAGAGGTAAGACATTTAGGAGTTAATATTATAACTGTTGGTCCGGATGATATGATGAATCAAGTTTTAGGTACATATATGGATGCGAAGAAAAAAGGGAGTGCGTATTAAAAAATGACAAGATATTACCTTTTAATTTTAAAAAGTGTTAACGCGTTAATTTTTGTATGGATTCTGACTATTTTTTTCTCAATATTTCATTTTGACGAAGTTGTTACAACTTCAAGCGGAGAACTTGTATTCCCTGCATTTTTTATTAGTTTAAAAAATATGATTACTTATCTAATTTTTACAGCAGCTTACGGTGTTGCTATACTTAGCATTCTTATCTCATCCGTAATTTTTTTAGCAACACAACCACATATGATTACGTTACTAGAGCATTTCTTTCGAGGTCTATTAAGTCTTTGGTTTACATTCCCTAACGGGATAACTCCAGACATTAATCAAATTCCTGATTTACTCGGGCAAGAACTCGCTGTTTTTAATGAGAATATTTATTTAATAGCATTTCAAATCTTAATTATAATCTCAATAATTTACGCAATTAAAGCTTTTCTTAAAACAAACCCAAAGAATGATCTTATAGTCGTCGGTTCTATAGTTCTTATGTTAGTAATTCCTCTTATGGTATTTGGATTTAAGGATATGCTAGATTTATTTAATATAAGCATTGAATATTTGGAAGATTTGCCGTATCCTCTTGATATTTCTCTAGAGGAGATACCTATTGATAACATATTTCAATTTTTTGCAAGTCCAGTTATACTTCTTGCAATAACATCTTATATTTATTTAGAAATGGCTTTTCAAATAAATTATACATACACTGTTACTAAACCGTCTTTAGAAAGAAGCCATCGATTAGAGGCGCAATTGACTATATTACAAAGCGAATCCCATTATATAACTGCAAATGTCGATAAAATAAAAGAAGAAGCTAAAAAAAGAAGAGAAGAGTTAAAGATTGAAGATAAAACTACAATGGGTATTAGCGGTTTTTTTGCGAAAACTGGAGAAAGATTTTCATATGTTAAGGAGATGATTGAAAAAAAAAAATTAGAAGAAGAAGAAAAAAAGTTAATAAC
>JAHQWH010000127.1 GCA_029856105.1 Promethearchaeia archaeon
TTTGATATTATTTAACTCAACCAATGTTAGTTTTTTTATATCATACCATTCAGAATCTATTTTTATATGGTGGTCGTGATAACAGATTAACTTATTGTCTTTTGTAAGTTGGAGATCAGTTTCTATACTTACTCCTATTTTTACCGCACTTTTAAAGCAAGGAATTGTATTTTCTATACAATTACCCATTCCTCCTCTATGAGCAAATATGTGTGTTTTTTTCATAATTTATATGAATCTGCTTTGAATTATTAACAAAAAACAAATTTTTATAGAATTTTTAATTACATATATTACTCAAAAGTTATTAAATGATTTGATAAACATGGAAAATAAAGATATTAGTAGTAAAAATGACGATTCTTTTTCTTTTAAATTAAAGAAATATATCAAAAATCTATTTAATTTTACACAGTATAGTTTTAAGACCATTTTATACATTATCTTATTTGTAGCATTAGTAGTTATTTCACTATGGTTGCTCTGGTATATTTATTTAGGTGGTGGCGAAACATTTTTATTAACTTTAGTAGTAGATTGGTTCATTAATCCCATATTTGCTCTGGGATTTTTCGGAATTCTGTTGTTTATATTAATAATGGGGATACAAGGACTTTTAGTTCCGATCCCCTCTGAAATAGTTCTTCTTGCGGCCGGAATGATTTGGGGGTTAGTTGGGGGTGGAATTATGGGCGTTATTGGTTCAATGGCCGCGGCTCTATTGTGTTATTACATAAGTAGAAAGGGTGGCCGTCCAATCGCTGAGAAATTTGTAGGAAAAAGTGCAATATCTTTAGCCGATGATTTTATCCATAAATATGGAATGTCTGCGATAATCATCGCAAGATTATTGCCATTTATAGCCTTTGATCCAATTTCTTACACAGCAGGTCTTGTTGATTTAGATGTTAAGAAATATTCTTTAGGAACATTTATTGGTTCAATACCTAGAGCTTTCTTTTATTCTTGGCTTGGTGCATCTATTACTGCGGGCATAACATTTCCTTTAAGCCTTAGTGCTTTACCCCTCGAAGATATTGAAGCTTTATCTGCGAATTTTAATAATGTATTATTGATTGTGTTAGTAGTTCTAGTCATCATGTTTGTAGCATATTATATTACAAGCAAGTATTATGAAAAGAAGAAATCGCAGAAAAACGATTAAACTACTAATTCAGAATAAGTTTAATTAGCATTTAATGAAAAAATTCTTTTTTCTTATCATTATAAAGATTTATTAGTAATTAAAACAAAAGTAGTTTTAATTGAAATTCATAATTAAAATTAAAAAAAAAATCTTAAAAAAAATGTTAGAAAAAAGTAATATTCCTAAAAAATTAGCGAAAACCCTTAGCCAATTAGGTATTTTTTTACATATTCTAAGCTGTGCTTTTGGAATCATGTATTTCTCTTTTCCAGTTAATTCTTTCATATTTGATATATTTGGAGTTATATTAATCGCGTCTTGGATCCTCAATGCCCTAATTCTTCTTATAGACGATTCCTATCTTAATAAATCTACTGTAATAGGAAAAAAGCTTAATAGATTAACGTATTACAACATAATTTTATTCATAATCGGAGTATTATTGATTTTATGGGGCGTAATTCTTACGGCTTTCATTTTAGATGGACTTCTTTTAGTTATAACCTTTCTCATGATTATCATTGGATTTTTTGGAATCGAACTGATTAGTTTGCAGCTTGCTCTCACTACATTTTTAAACATTGATAATAGAGGTGTATGTAAATTTGAATAAAACAATTTTACTGAAATATCTAAAACTGTTACTTGCAATTCTGAGTTTTTCAACCTTTATTATTGGAATTTACTTTACAATCGTATTATTTATTCCTCTTGAAGATGGGATATCGAGTTCTTTTTCATTTTTTATAACTCAGATTTCTGGTTTTCTAATGTTTCTTTATCTTATTCCAACGATACTTTTGGTAAAATTGATCCCTACAATTAAACGAAGAAGTCTGGTGAAAAAATGCATATTGGTTTTTGGGTTATGTTTAACCTTTCTTAACGCCTTACCATTAATAGCTACGCCTATTTCAATCCAAACTGCAGAAAATGAATTCAACATTGCTTACGGCGAAAATTGGAGAGCACAGATACCATCAACCGTAGATTCTTATTTTTTACCGACTCAATTTAACTTTTATAATTACTTATTAGGGTTTTCACATCGAGATTGCAACGTAGATACTGATGTAAAATACTACGACAACGATGGCTTCCAGCTATATTTCGATGTTTATTATCCCAAATCTACAACGGCACAATTACCCGGAAATAATAGCATAATTATTAAAATTCACGCAGGTAGTTGGCAATTTGGCGATAAGAGCTTAGGAAATGTATTAGTACTCAATAAGTATCTTGCAGCTCAAGGGTATGTAGTATTCGATATTCAATACGGTCTGTTAGACGCTGGAGGCTCTTCTTTTATTCCTACTCCAGATCACGTTAGAGGGAATTTAACTCTACACGATATGGTTTACCAAATAGGAAACTTTACCAAACAGTTAGCAACAACATTTGCAAGCACTTATAACGCGAATTTAGATTCCGTTTTTATCATGGGCGGCTCTGCGGGTGCTCATTTGACAGGTGTCATAGGGTTAGGATACAACGACCCTTATTTTGCTGGAAACTTTAGCAATGCTTTAAATATAAAAGGAATTGTCCCAATTTACCCTCCAAATTTCGCTGATCCTTATTTTACGCACGAACCTCTATCAAGATTAATCCCTGGCGATCCACTATCAAACCCTTTAGCGTTCGAAAAATTTACACCTAGTAATTTAGCCGATGCTACCGATCCGCCCGCTATGATTTTCCAAGGTCTAAGAGATGATTTGGTCCCATTAATAAACGCTGAAACTATAAAAAACGCATTAAATGCCAACGGAGTAGACTGTATGCTCTTGACTTTTCCATTTGCAGCACATGCTAGCGATCTTATCGTAGGTAATACTTTCTCGCAGGTCTGGGTTTACTATCTGGAAAGATTTCTTTATTTAGAACAATAGTTTTCTTATTTTTTTTTTTTTCGAGATTAAAGAAACTAAGTATGTTATTGTGATACTATTTCTGTTTTTAATTTTTGAAATTTGAAAGTTTGGTATGAATAACGATGAAAAATTAGGAATTAAGAAAAGCGAGAATTTTGCAGACAATCAGCCCTCCCTATCAAAACTATACAAAGAACTTAATCGAGCGATCAATTCTAATAATATCCAATCTATTTGGGAACTTTCTAAAACGATAACAAGATACCACTTTAGAAAGATCGATATCTAAATAGGATCATTAAACTATAGGTATTTAATAAAAAATTAAAATATAATTAGACGCCTGAAAGCTTAAATTGGGTGAAGTGCTGATCACTTATGATTTATAATTGCAAAATTATTTAAAGTTACACCCTACTATAATAATAATTAAATTAATTATGAATTTAATCGAAAAGAAGGGGTTCTAAATGTTTTTATACGGGGATTATAACGATATTTTAGAAGATAGTTTAATCCAAAAATTAAATTGGTTAAAGGAGGAATTTTACTATTTATTTAAGTTTAGACAACATAAATACAATCAAAAAGACAAAGAACTTGCTCATCAGATTATAGAAAACTTTATTGAGAGCGTAAATCCTTCGGATAGCAAAGGAATAAACGATTTATTGCTAGAAACCGTAGAGGCTATTGAGAAAAAATATATTGGTCTTTTTTAAGTTAGATTATTTTTTTTACAAATTTTCAAACTATTTTTTGCAATAGAATTTATATTGAATTTGCCTATTTTATTATATAATTATAAATTAACAATTTTCTACATCATAAATTGATTTGATATATTATTATAATTTAACAACTCACTAAAATGGAACGATTAATTATTGTACATTGGAATAAAAGCACGGGGCCAATACCAATAATTCAATACCCTCCCGAAGGAGCGTATCCTTCGAAGGAAATTTTCTTGAAAATTTGGGCACAACACGAATTAAATAAGGAGGACGCGCTAATTGAACTTGAGGATCGCAATATTATTTCTGTTATTCAAGAGTACGAAGGAGAAATTTATTTTTTGTGTTTATTTTTCATGTCAAAAAGTAAAGTTAGCGAGATAATTTCTTCAGACATATTAGCAATTATTACTAAAAA
>JAHQWH010000128.1 GCA_029856105.1 Promethearchaeia archaeon
ACCCATAATAATGATTTCGTTTCCTAGTTCTAGATTAAATTCTTTGATTTCAATTAATACATTTGCAGTCATGCTATTTTCGTTAAAAGATAATATCTTTCCAAGGTAGTGTTTTTTATATGGGGATATATTTCCTCTGCTTTCTAATTCAACATCTTCAATTGTTGGTCTGTGAAAATAAAATCCTGTGTGAAACCCGCGATTATATACTTTAGCTAACCTTTCTAACCAGTCTCGAACCTTTTCTTTTGTGAAAGTATTTTCAAAATAGCTGTCTATTGCTTCTCGGTAGCACTTAGTTACCGTTTCTATATATAGTGGGTCTTTCATTCTACCTTCAATTTTGAAAACATTAATATTAGCCTCAATTAATTCGGGAATATATTCAATCATACAAAGATCTTTTGCGTTCAAGAACATTTGCCCATCGTATATGAATTCGTTATTTTCATCGTCAATTACTCGCCATTCTCTTCTACACGGCTGAACGCAATTACCTCGATTTGCCGAAAACACTTCCGAATCACAAATTGTAGCTGATAAATAGCATCGGCCTGAAATCGAAGTACACATCGAGCCGTGAACAAAGCATTCAATTTGCGTCTTAGTTAAATGATGTTTAATAAGCTTTATTTGTTTAAGAGATAGCTCTCTGGCTAAAATAATTCTCTCAGCGCCTAAATCTTCAAAAAATTTAGCAGACTCAACGTTAGATACGTTTGCTTGGGTTGAGATGTGAAATCTTAGTTTTTCATGTTTAGCAAACTTTATTACTGCTAAATCTTGAGCAATTATAGCGTCTATACCCGCATTCTTTGCTTCTAATATCAATTTCTCTAAATCTTGTAGTTCAGAATCGTAGATTAAGATGTTTGTCGCTAAATATGCCTTCAATGGTGGTTTTTGCTGATGACAGAATTTTACTATCTCTTTAAGTTCCCCTCTTTCGAAATTTTTAGCTTTAGCCCTCATATTATATGTCTTGACGCCAAAATAAATGGCCTCAGCTAATCCAGTAACATTTCTTAAGGAAGTCCAATCTTGTGCTGGAGCGAGTAATTCTGGTTTTTTTAACGCCTTTTTTCCCATGATAGTTGAAAGTTTATATTGCTCAATTGAAAAATAACAGTCTTCGTATTAAAATAATATCTCTTTTTTACATAAATTGTTTTTTAATATGTGCTTTAATGTAGCAGCAATTATTAATCCTAAAAATAGAAAAAAAATAAATGAAAATTAATTAAATAAAGAATTTTTTTTTGTTCTCTGAATAATCGGAAAATTTTATACCTTAAATATTTAAATAGATGGTGTTATATTGTATATGAAAAGGCTCAATGACATTTTTGTAGATTATTTTAAAAATTAAAAATCTTAAGTTAGATTTTTTGGAGATACCATTACCTTCAGGAAGATAATCAAAAAAGTAATGCAATTAAGTATAAAAAATTAGGGTTTAATGTTGAGGAAAACAAAAGCTTTAATCATTATTAACATGATATTACTAGTTTTTTTACTAGGGTTGAATTTGCGCCTAAATAACGCTAACGCTCAAAGTAATGGAGATTCTTTAACTATTCCAATTAATTTTTCAATGCTTGAGTTTGGTGAAAAAAATGGCACTAATGAAAATGTAGGTTCAATTGATATTGAGATACCTTCCTCTCCTTTGAATCTTACTAACATTCAATTGAATTTCACTGATATTAATTTAGGGCGAGAAATAAAAACAATTGAAGACCAACCATATGATTATGGTGAGATCTTTAAAAAAAATCCTGCATCAAAGAGGCTTGGTCTCGGAGTGCAAATTAATCTCACAGAAGCAACAATAATTTATGGTGTATATATATATGGTTATAAAACTTCTGAAACTACTGAACTGATTGATGTCCAATTAAGGGGATATGATAGTTTATATAATAAACCCAATTCTACTATTTATAGGTCAGTTAATTTTAATATTTCTCATATTTCAGGATGGTATTTACAGAATTTTTCAAACCCTCTCTCTCTCTCTGCGGGTAATTATTCTTTAGTACTAAATGGCACTAACATTGTAAGTGCCTTCACTCATTATTATTGGGCTTACAATGATAATGATCCAATGAATCCTAATTTGCATTCTTCTGAATACATTTCGCAATGGCTTGATGGAGTTCAAAATTCTCCTTATTTATATAAATTAATACAAAAAACTGAACAATCATATAATCCGGAAGCTATTAATATGACTATAGAGGTCGATGATAATCTCTATAATATAACTAATGATTTACCTGGAAACGGAAAAGTGGAAATATCTAATATTAACCTACCACTAAATCAATCTAATTTAATTTTCCCGGTTTATCATAATCAATCTGTTGAATTAGTGTTTAATGTAAGTTACATCCTTGAATTAGAAAACGACTTAGCTTCTCCTGGAACTCTTCATATATCAGAAACCCATGATAACCACTGGAGTGTAATTCCTATAATCAACCCCGATTTTTCTAATTATACCGTGAAATTTAACTTTCCTCAAAGTTGGTTAGATGTTAATGTGTTAAAGAACGATATTAATATTACTGGTATAGTTGATATTAATTATACTGAAAACGATATCTTCATTCCTACTAATCTAATTTCAGAAGGTGATTTATGGGAAATAACCGCTCGTTCATCAAAAATTGATTTTAGTCTCGATGTAAGTAGAACAGAATTTTTAGCAGGTCAAGAATTAAAATTTTTTATCTCAGAGCCCTTGTTGGATGGAAATTATACTTTTAATTTGAACGACCCATATCACGATAAAATTTACACGAGTAGTAATATTTCAGAATCAAATTCGTTTACTTACATTATCCCATCAAGTGCTATAGACGGGGACTATAAAGCTTACATCTATTGGTTCAACGGTACCGACGCTGGAGTTACAACTCAGATATTTGTAATCACTTTACCTTTTGCAATAAATTGGTCTTTAGTCGTTTCGGTCATAATAGTCGTTGGTTTAACTTCTGCGATATCAGCTTCGTCTTACATGCTAATTAAAAAAAACAGGAAAAAGAGCGCTGCTCGGAAAGAAACCATTTTCAATAGATGCATGGATATTTTGAATTTGAACTATTTACTTATTATAGAGAAGAAATCTTCTTTAAATATATACGATCAAGTCTTCACCGACAATAAATTGAATACATCTTTAATATCTGGGTTTTTAGAAGCAATAAGAACCTTCGGATTAGATATTACTGGTTCTGAAGAACACTCACAAACTATTAAACTCGAATATAAAAATTCTAAAATTATAATGTCAGATTTTAAGAACTTTAGAATAATCTTTATAATGAAAGATATTCCTTCCAATCAATTCTTTGATTCAATAGAGGCTTTATCTTACGAGATAGAAGAGAAACATGGGGCTCATCTTAAGGAATTTAAAGGAAACTTACAACCATTCAAAAATATGGAAGAATTAATCAAGAAACATTTTGGAACTTCCTTTTTGTACCCCCTAAAAGTTGTAGGAACGGGTAAAACCAGAATTTCTGCTACTGAGAAGGCAATGATAGGAAGAGCTATGGATTCAATGGAAAAAAATAAGTCAAAATATTGTTATACTACTCAACTAATGCAAGAAAAAGGATTTAGTTCAAAGGATGTCGAAACGATATTCTCTTTAATAGATAAGAAAGTTTTTCAACCCATAATTTAAATCAAAATTTCTTTTCTTCTTTTTTATACGCTAACTTTATATTTCTAAACATCGAAATCTAAATTATATTTAAAAACATAATTTTAACAGAAAAATTCTTCTGTCTGATTATTATGAGCGAAAAAATGAATGTATTATTTATAATAACTGATGCCCAAAGAGCTGATCATTTAGGATGTGCTGGAAATCCTATTCTAAAAACTCCAAACCTCGATAGGTTGGCAAGCGAAGGAGTGAGATTCACTAATTATTATTGTACTAATCCGATTTGCATGCCGAATAGAGCAACTTTACTCACGGGACTATATCCAAATGTGCATGGCGTTAGAAGCAACGGAATTAATTTACCAGAAGATATTCCAACCATTACAAAAACGCTTCAGAAAAGAGGTTGGCATACTGCGGCTATTGGAAAAATACACCATCAATTTTGGCTAGGAC
>JAHQWH010000129.1 GCA_029856105.1 Promethearchaeia archaeon
CCTGTAGATCAAGGCATTGAACATACTGCCTCTGCTAGTTTTGCTATAAATCCTAGATATTTTGATCCCGAGAACATTATTAAATTAGCAATAGAGGGCGGCTCTAATGGTGTAGCGTCTACTCTTGGAGTTTTAGGCTCAATTAGTAGAAGGTATGCGTACAAAGTTCCATTTATAGTTAAAATAAATCATAACGAATTACTTACAAAACCTAACTTGTCTGATCAAACAATGTTTGCTAGTGTAGATCAAGCATTTGATATGGGTGCAGTGGCTGTTGGTTCAACTATATATTTTGGCTCTCAAAATTCGCGACGACAAATTCAAGAAACTTCTGAAGCGTTTAAATATGCTCACGAGCTTGGACTTGTTTGCGTTCTATGGACCTATCTTAGAAATACGGAAGAATTCATTAAAAACGGTAAAGATTACCACACTGCAAACGATTTAGAAAGTCAAGCTAATCATTTAGGCGTAACTATTGAAGCCGATATTATAAAACAAAAAATTTCTACGACTAGTAGAGGTTTTGTTGAGCTGAATTTTGGAAAAACCGATAAACTTGTTTACGATAAATTGGCAACCGATCACCCTCTTGAGTGGAACCGATATCAAGTAGCAAATTGCTACATGGGCAGAGTTGGGTTAATAAATTCTGGTGGAGAATCTGGTGGAAACGATCTTGCCGATGCCGTTAAGGCAGCCGTAATCAACAAAAGATCTGGTGGAACGGGTCTAATTTTAGGAAGAAAGGCCTTTAAAAAGTCAACACCGGAAGGAATTAAGATATTAAACGCTGTGCAAGATGTATACCTAAACAAGGACATCACTATTGCCTAAATCCGTAAATAATTAAATATTTTTTTTATTGTTTTTTGTTATAATGTACTAAAAGAGCTCATAGTCTTCATCAGTCTCAGTTATCATTACTTTGAATGGATTATTCAATTTAAAACTGTTTTTTTTTAAAAAATTATTTACAATTTTCCTAAGTTTAACTGGATCTCTTGGATGTAGTTTAATATAAACTATACGACTTTTTGTTTGAAGATTCCTATTTAAATTTAAAAAGTCAGAATCTAATGTCAGGATAATAGCATTATTATTCAAAGCAAGTTCAGCAACCTTCCCATTCTGAATACCTAACATATTGAAATCATGCAAAGTAAAGGCTTCAAATCCATTATCTTGAATTACTTTCTTAATTGAAATAGGAACATTCTCATCAAGAAGAAATTTCAATCTCAAACCTCTTTACTGATAATGTCGTCAATGTTTATATTTGAGAGGTTTTCATTCGCCTCCTTTCCAATTTCAAGTAAAGTTAAGATTATCTCTTTATTAAGATGAGGATACTCTTCTAATATCTGATTTATCGAATAATTCAAACCTATCAATTCATAAATTAATGCGACTGGAATTCTTGTTCCTTTTATTATAGGCTTTCCTCCAAGAATCTTGGGATTACTTTCGATAATATCTGACATCTTCTATTATATATTAAAGTGAATAGGTTATAAATATCTATTGTATAATAAGTAAACTTGATTTTTAATATTTAGAAATTTTAGTAACAGAAAATTAATTTTTTTTATAGTTTTTTGTTATATTGTACCTCCATAAACAAATATCGATGATGATACAATTTGTAAGTTATTTTAGAAAATTTTTGTGTATATTTGTATTTGATAAAAATTTTATACTAATTTGTCTTAAATTTTTTTAACGAAATCTAAATAAAATTGAATCAGAAATATCCTATTTAAAAAATTAAAAACTATAAAATTAAAGGAGGTAAGAATTATGGCATATGTAGTGGTTATGGGAAGCTTCCCAGCTCATGTCGGTATGGAAGTCGGGAAGAGGTTTCTTAAAGCTGAAAAATTACCTGAATATGTGAAAACCGAACATGTATTCAATGCTGCAGTTGGTGAAACTACATTTTTCAGTATTTATAAGATAGAAGATAACAGTAAATACTTCGACGCGATAAAAGCAATCGTTAAAAGATTTTCTATATACATGGATGTGGTGGGCTACAAATATACGCTTTATCCCGTTTTAGAAGCTAAAGACGCCTTAAGCCTGGTAGGTCTGGGTTAAATTGAAAATTTAAAAAAACTTAACCTAATTAATATTTTTTTTAAGAATTCCTAATCAAATTAATATTAATTGAACTCTCAAGAAAAGTTCTATGATATTAAAAATTGGTCTACATTATCTTAATTAAAGTTAAAATGTATATTTATGTTAAGTTAAAAAGATTAATTAACTGAAATAAAAAATGTGAGTAATATAATGGGAAAACCTACAATTAATCCAGATCCTAATAAAAACCCTTATAGAGTAAATAAAGAGCAAGTACGAGAATCTAGTCAAGCAAATTTTACAAAACCATCAGTTGATTTTGAAAATCAACGCGTTTGTCCCTCGTGTGGTAAAGCAATTAAAATTAGTCACAGTTTTTGTAAATTCTGTGGAATAGATTTAGTTGGTATACAACCTCTTGGATATTCAGATAGAACGCTAAAAGAGTTAGCTAATACAGCACTAACTGACCCTGATCCGGGCGTTAGGAAAGATGCGGTGGATACTTTAGGAGAGCTCGGTGATAACGAGATTCTAGGCGTTTTAGCTTATATTTTACTAAACGATGCACATGAATTAGTTCGAAAAGAAGCTGCGAATGAATTAGGCGATATACATCACCCACACTCTCTTGATGTTTTAGCTAAAGCTCTAAAAGATCGAAGCCCTTCCGTGCGGAAAGAAGCAATAGAAGGTTTAAAGAAAATTAAACAAATGAATAAACCAGAAAAAATCGATGAAAAGGATAAAAACTCTGAAAACGGCTCTAAGGCACAAGATAATGAAGAATCTAACGCAACTGAAAATAACAGGTTGAATTACGAAAAAGAAGGAGAAGAAGAAATAGAAGAAGATCCGCTTGAAGAAATTGAACCACGAGACGACGATCTTAATGATTTATAGAACAAACGACTTACTCAAAAATAAGGTTTAATCTATTTTCCTTTAGGTTCAGATTAATATTTTTATTTAAGAATCAATCTTTATTACTTGGGATTTTTGGTAGTTCTCTTCGAGTTGATGCAGGTTTTTCAGCTTTATTTTTTGGAGAAGTGCTTACTTTCTTTAAAACCTCTACAGCTTCCACAATTCCTTTCTTATCGTCAAAATAAACTCTAAATAAATTATTATCTAATTCCATTACCCCTTTTGGAAGCTTTTTAACCTCTTCCCAACTTATATCTACAACGTTCTTACCAAATACTTCCGTTACTTTAGAAACAGCACCGTATAAGGAATGTCCAAGAATCAGATTTTGGCGTTCGCAATTTTCCGGAATTTCTATACTTAATATTTTTTCTTTAATTATATCTTTTTCTTCCTCTAATAATCCAAGAGTTTCTTTTACTTTAGATGGACGAATAAGACTTTCTTTCCCTTTTAATTGCGGGGTTCCAACAGCAAACGAGGACATTACTACATTATCTGATTTATCATCTAAGATAGGCGAATAGTACTCCTCCTCTACTTTTTCTTTAGTAGTTTTACCCGCTTTAGATTGACGTTCTGCTTCTAATAATCTATCGCGTTCGATGTTTCGGACATAGCGCATATCTGGTAGTTTTTCTGTTACCTCCATAGATTCCAATTTAAATGCGTTTAAAAATTCCCCCAATTCGTCCCCTTGATCTATGGATACAATTTTACAGCGATGGTAGCGAGAATCGTCCTGCAATTCTCGTTGCAAATCTTGAGCTACACGGGAGCTTATGAACCTTTTCCTAACGGGAGATTTCGCCCCTTTCCAAATGTAAATCCTTCTAAGGTCTTCCCGAATAATAATAAACACCTGTTCCGGATTTAAACGATTTTTAAGCTCTTCTTGTTTTATATCTACTTTATTTCTTTCTCCTGAATTATCAAGCTCATATACTATAAATTCTTCGTAAACTTCGGTCATATTATATTCTCAACTTCGCATTTGAATTTAGTTTTTAGAATTAATATTTAATTAACGAAATAATCTTTCAACCAAAATATAAAATTTCTTCAATAAAAATCTATTTAAAAACGAGAATAGGATTTATAAAAGAAAGAAGAATCAT
>JAHQWH010000130.1 GCA_029856105.1 Promethearchaeia archaeon
TGGTATTAAGTCAACTATCCATTTGGCTTGTCTTATTAATTCTTCTTTCCTTTCCTCAATTTTTTTATCTATAATGTTAATTTTACTGGAATAAACTTTATCTATAACTTGATCCACAATTTTACAACTTTCTATTACGTTTTCTGGACGAGCTGTATGACTAGCTTCAGAATAACTAACTACATGAACAATGTCTGGTCTAATAGCTAATTGAACAAATGTCGCTGCAGCAAGTTGTCCTTTTGCTTTATCCAAATCTAATGGGAAACTTGCTAATCCCGTTCGAACTTGTTTAATTATCGTAAAGTTCTCATTGGCTAGAGTTTGAAGTAACTCATCTTTAGCGAAAATTTTTGCTAAATCCATATCAAGTGAACTTGATGGAGGTGTATTAAACATATACTGTGCTATATAATTTTTGACGCCTAATTTTTTCGCTATAATTCCACATAAATACATATCGGCAACAGCTATAGCATCAGGAGCATTTCGAAGGCTCCATTGATGTGGATCGTTTACTTCAACGGGAATATTATGCTTTCCGTGCCACTTTATTGCGTTTAGATGTTGTTTAATCGCCTCTTTTAAAGTTAAAGGCCCCCTTCTATCCATTTGATTAAACCAAAAAATAGGGATTGCTGCCCAAGCATTTTGAATTGTATCTCGATATAATTTTCCTAATTTAATGAAATCGCGTGTTCCAGCATATATTCTTAACATCGGATAGTTTCCGGTTAATCTTGCTTGATGGAGCTTTTCGAAATCTTGCTGAGTACGCAAAGGAACCCCACCCGCTCCGGATAATTCTTTATCTTGATTTTCAGGGTGGAAGTAATTTGCTTGCGTATTTTGATCGGGCGCAATTGAAATAATATCTAAGACTTTAGCTTTAGCAATTTTTTTTATTCCTTCTATTGTTTCATTGAAATTAGGTAATCCAAAGTGCGCTCTAATTACAGGATAAGGTTTCTTCCATTGTATTCGAGAAATAATGTCCATAGGGACTTCTTTTTTACTTTCTGATTTTACTTTCTCATTTCTCAAGATAGAAATTAATTCAAATTTTGATTCCCCTCCAACAAAATATTCATCGAACCTCTCATATTTTCTTGCAATCTCAACTACTTCAGGTGTTCCAGCAAAAAATAATTTTTTTGGTTTTTTTTCTAATTTTAAAAAATTTTTGAAAAATTCATTTAGTAAAGGTCTAACAGTTTCTGCCGTTAAACGATAACTAAGTCCTACAATGTTAGGGTCATACTTTTTAATTTGATCGATAACAATTGAAATAGGGGTAGCAGGGCCTAAAAATATATTATTATAACCCAACTGTTTTGAAATTTGAATGAAATTATATGTACCTGCTACATGCACGCATTGTCCTATACATGCTGTTAAGATCCTTTTATTTTTTTTTTTCTCTAGATAAGTATTAGTCATCTTTATTGAATAGAACACCCTTCAAACAATATTTGAAATAAGCATTAAAGAAACTTACTGGATTGCAGAGTAATGATTATTAAAATACGATAGAATAATAACAGTAAATAACCAGTTGCTCTAATTATATCCCTAATATTATTGGATATAAAAATATATTTTAATATTTAGATAATTATACCGTTTTAAGTTTCAATGCAAAATTCTTCCTATCAAATTATATCAATAATAATATTTAAAATTTTGCGTCATTTAAGTAGATTAAGAGGCAAATTTTAATTCTACAATTATGTAGATGTTTTTTAGAACTTTTATTAATGATTTAAAAATTATCCTAACTAACTAATAAAAAAAAATTTCATATTTTCATTTTCTTCTTTTAAAATTTGTTTCGTTTCCATTCAGAATAAAATCATAAACCCATGGAAATTTAAATATCGATAAATTTCTTATGGATATAGGGACTAGTCATTGCTCTTAAAAGAGCTTCATAATTTAAATCAAAATGCAATTTTTGTCCAATCTGAAATTGATTATCTCTTATATCTACAACTAAATAGTCGCTTGAAGCTCCAAGAATATTAACACTTTCTTTCGGAGTTAATCCTCTTACTGCAATATCTTGTCTACCTATATTTAAAAGTGCTTGTGTTCTAATTATATCGCTTTTTTTTCCGTTGTTAATTTTTTTATGATAAGTTTGGACACGTTCCCCAAATGCATTTGATACAATAATCCCTTTGGGGATTACAGATCTTTGTTTTAACTCAACAATCTCTGTTATTAACTTAAAAGCGTCTGTAAATAGATTTGGAATTGGTTCATAATTTATTGTTTCTTTTCCTAGAAACATGGCTTCCCCAATTCTAAAATTATTTATTTCACCAATGTTTTTACATGATTTAAACCAGTTAAAATTTGCAGAATTTCCTCCTGAAACAAATTCTAATTCCAATTCAAATTTATCCTTGATCCTAAAGACTAATTTTGAAAACTCATTCATATTTTCATCTGTTGGGATGATACCGCCAAAACATTTGAAATTTGTACCAATTCCACTTAAATTTATATTTTTTAGTTTTAAAATCTCTTCGACAAAATATTCAATATTGAATGTATTTATTCCTTCTCTTAAATCTCCCATATCTACCATTAGAATTATATTGTGTATCTTTTTTTGTTGAGTAGCTTCATTTGAAAGCATTCTTATGGTCTTTAATTCTGAATTTAGGCTATAATTTGCGTATTTAACAACAAGAGGAATTTCAGTAATGCTTGGAATACGAATTAAAACAAATTGAGCTCTAATATTTTTTTTTCTCATTTTTATAATATTGTTAATTCGTGAATCTCCTAAATACTCTATTCCTCCTTGAACCAACGTCATTGCAATAGTAGGGTTTCCTAAGACAAGTTTTGTAATTCCAATAATAGATACATTTCGCTGAGCTAAAAGATTCTTTAATAATTTGGCGTTATGTCTAATTTTTCTCAAATTTATTTCAAGTATAGGCATTTTAATTCACATAATACAATTTGTTTTTAGTTTGAACGAAAGTTATCCAATTCTTTTTAATGCTTCTTTTATAATTTCATCTAAGAATTCACTACTTTTTTTGTTTTCTGCAATTGCCATAAAGCCCATGTAACTATGAGGTTTATCTTTTGGTGTACACATTAATCCTGCAAAACAATTTATTTCTAATAAAAAAGGACCTTCTTCTGATAAGATCATGTCTACACGACCATAATCTCTAAGATTTATCGCTTGAAACGCTGAAATAGCTAGGTTTTGTAATTCTTTAGATTGTTTCGGTGTTAATATTGCAGGACATTGGAATTTATCGTCATCTAACTCTTTTTTATTAAATGTCAAGAATTTTTCCTTTTCCTTATGTATTATTTCTAATAAGGGTAAGGCTTTTATCTGATTTCCATTACCAATAATTCCACATGTTATTTCCCTACCTTTTAAAAATTTTTCAATAAGAACAGGTTGATTTATTGTGTTTAATCTTTTTTCAACTCCTTTAATTAATTCTTTATATGAACAGATAAGTGAGGATTCATCGATTCCAGAACTTCCTCTCCCTTGAGAGGGTTTTATAAATAAAGGATAATCAAATGGCATGTTGTTCTTAAAAATTTTACAATCTTCTTTTGATCTTGCTAAAATATAAGGTGATGTTGGTAATCCTTTTTTAAGCCACAAATCTTTAGTAAGAACCTTATCAGTTGCTATAACGCATCCAAAAACATCAGACCCTACATAAGGTATCTCTAATTCTTCTAAAATAGCTGTTTCAACAATGCTGGATACATTAAATACGATATCAATGTCAAGACTTTTTAAATCAGAAATAATATTGTCGTTCCATTTTAATTTTTTCACATCATAACCCGCTTCATTTAAAGCACTTAAATGATGTTCTACTTCTTGATTGGTTGTATCGATAATATTTTCGCTTTTAGCAAATTTCTCTTGTATTGAAAAATTTCCTCGTTTTTTCTCAAGTAAGCAAATTTTTATTTTTTCCTTAGTCATCTTGATCAAATTTTTTCACATTTTCATTTTCTTGGTTTATAATACATTTTATATACAATTAAATCTTGCTTAACTCTTATATTTGCGGAAACATTCGAATTTCAAGAAGTAAACCATGAAATATAAATA
>JAHQWH010000131.1 GCA_029856105.1 Promethearchaeia archaeon
GAAGATCAGTGCTTTTATTGCGGAGCGTGCGAGAATTCTTGCCCTGACGATTTGATCGTTGTTAATCGGAAAAATATACGAATAAATGATCCAAAAAAGCAAGGTACTTATCCTTGGATACAAGGTTGGGTTAATAATATTAAAGAGATCCTTAGAAAGGCAATTGTCGAAGGTAAGGAGCAAGTTCATATTCCAACTGTTGAAGAACATATCGAAAAAATAAAAAAGGAAATAAAAGAACAAATACCTCAACTCACTAAGGAAGATAAGAAGAAATTAAATGAGTTGAATAACAAAGTCCAAGAACTTCTAAAATCGAGCAAAATTCGTTATTGGATAAAGGATAAAAAAGTCGATAGGATTACAAAAGAATTAAAAAAGGTTTTAAGATAATTATAGCTAATTATCAAAAATTTCAATAATTTTTTTTTAATCTTGCAAAGTTATCACTATTTTTCCTTTTGGATGCCCTTCTTCATAGTATCTATGAGCCTCGGCAATCTGACTCAATGGAAAAATTTTATCTACAACTGATTTAATCTTTCCAGCTTCAATGAGATCTCTGAGATAATCAAGTTTTTCACCATTAACATTACCCATGTATCCTCTTACTTTTTTGTTCAGCATATATTTAAACATCACAGCCTCTGGATCAACTGTAACAAAAATCCCATTCTCAGTTAACGAGTTTTTACATTTTGAGTATGAAGTTACTCTTCGACCCACCGCGTCAAAGATAATATCATAAGTTCGTCCATTTTCAGTAAAATCCTCTTTAGTATAATCAATCACATCATTAGCTCCAAGAGATTTTACCAGACTTATAGTACTTGTACTACATACGCCGGTAACTTCAGTCGTAAATGTCCTTGCAATTTGTACAGCAAAAGTACCTACTCCTCCAGAAGCACCAAAGATAAGCACTCTTTGCCCGTCTCGGATACTAACTTTATCTCTAAGCCCAGTCAAAGCTGTGCCACCGGTATCAGGTACCGTCGCCGCTTCTATATGACTCATATTAACGGGTTTTATTGCTGTAAACTTTTCAGGAACACATACATACTCTGCATTTGCACCAGGGATTTTAAGCATTCCATAAATAAGATCACCTTTTTTAAATTTTGTTACCTTTTTTCCTACAGATTCAACCTCTCCAGATACATCAAACCCTAAAATTTTATGTTTTGGTTTTTTAAATCCCGCCATTAATTTTGTCATCCCAAATAACAGCGAAGCACCACTCCGAAAGATCATATCTAGGGCGTTTACTGAAGTTGCATGCACCTTAACAAGCAATTCATCATCTTTAGGTGTAGGCTTTTCTACTTCTTTTAATTCAAGAACCTCCACAGAACCAAATTCTTCGTATTTAGCTGCTTTCATAATATTTTGAATATAAGTTGTGTTATTTATAAACATTTTATTTATAAATTTAAAGTAAAATCGAAATTTTATTGATTTTTTTTATTAGTTACATTATTCAGTTCTAATTTCTAAAGGATTTTCTCCTTAAAAATTTCTATTTGTTTTAATAATTAAAATTAAAAATATATTATATTTAGCAGTTTTAAAACAGAAATAAGTTGTTAAGCATTAAGATGATTATAAAGTTAAAAATTAGACAGAATAAAAAAAGAAATAGAAGCGAAATTTACGCTTGGGTGCAAAGACATGAAGATTTCATAGGTGATATCGAACAGGTTTTTCAATTCTTCCAAGATCAACTCACTTATAAAAAGATTTGGAGATTTCATAAGTATTACAAAATAAATTCTGAAAATCCGGCAATAATGATATCGTTCATTTCAACTATTCAAGACTTAATTCCTGAAATTTATTTTAAGTCAGAGGAATCAATAGATATCGAAGAGTACGCAAAAAATTAATCCTTTTTCTTTTAAAGTTCAAGTTATTATTTTATTTTTGGAATTTAAAATTGATCTAACATAAATCATAAAAGAATAAGTGTAAAAATGGGAGAGGGGGGATTTGAACCCCCGGCCACCTGGTCCCAAACCAGGAATCATACCAAGCTAGACCACCCTCCCATTAAATACGAGGGGTAAATCGAATTTTTATAACTTAATAATGAAAAATTTAATTATTATATGTTAATAATAAAGATTAAAATATTCTTTCGATTTTTAATTTTTTTATTGCAATTCACCAACGATCGATATGCCATTAGATTATATTAAATCTATTAAATAAAAACGTATAATATTTTCTTAACTAAGAAAAATTTCTTAGCTAATCTATTTTAATATGTTCAAAAATGGAGAAAATAATTTATCTACAAAGAATTGGAGATATTGATCCTAGGATTTTAATTGTTCTTCAAAAGAATTTGAAGTGGTTCTTTAAAAAAAATAACATTAAAATAAATATCCTTCCCGAGAAACTTCCATTATTGGAATCTGAATATGGACCTTATCAAAGACAATACGATGCGTTAAAGGTTAAAAAAAGGTTAATCAAGCATGTTAATAATAAAAATTACTATCGTATCCTAGGTGTTATGGATGTAGATATTTTTTCGAGATTTTTAAACTTTGTATTTGGTGTTGCTGACATGCCTAAAAACAAATCTTTTGGGAGCGCTTTAATTTCAGTTACTCGTTTAAGGGAAAATTTTTACAGGAGATCTGAAAATTTAGCTCAATTTGAGTTACGAGTGTTAAAGGAAGCAATTCACGAGCTTGGACACACTTTTGGATTAGAACACTGTGAAAATCTATGTGTAATGCGATATTCAAATTCTTTAGAGGATACAGATAAAAAACCGCCAAATTATTGCGAAGCGTGCTTGAAAAAATTGAAAGTTTTCTTAGATAATTTTTATTAGATAATTTTGTATTTCTCTTTGAATTTAAGATGTAATTGCTCGCTAATTTTTAAGATATTTTTATGATTTTTTACAATATTTATTAAATCGCTAGGAATATTTTTTAATCCAAAATAAGCACCTGCTAAACTTCCACCGATAGCTCCAACAGTGTCGCTATCTCCTCCTGCTGTAGCTAATTGAAAAATACAATCTTCAAATGAGTTTAAATTTTTTAAGAGAACAAATATGGCGCAAGCAACGGTACTTAGAGTATATGGGTGAACAAAAGCCTTACCTATATATTCTTCGATAAAATAAGGTGATTTAACCCCAACTTGGGAGAATTTTATTAACCCTGCTTCAATTGAGATGCTTAAATTTTGCTTTATTTTATTTAAAATTTTGATAAATTCTTCCCATATTCTTTCTTGAGAGTTTGAAATTGATAATATAATCGTTTCAAAGAACTCGTCGATTGAAAAAACGGTCTCTGGTTGTTTATCAATTAAAAAAGCTATCGCTCTTGCTATGACTATAGCACCTGCTGAAGCTGCTGGGTGAGAATGAGTGATTATACTAGATTTTAAAGCTGATTTCTCTAAATTTCTTATATCTTTGCAGTAAAACAATCCAATTGGAGAGACTCTCATTGCGGTACCATTACCTCCCGAATTTGAAGCTGCTTTTTCCCATGAAATTCCGTATTTTAATTTTTGAATTGAGGAAATGCATCCAAACCCTGGTCCTATTGGAGGATCTTCAAGCCATTTGACATATTCTCTAATAAAATTATTTGTATTGAATCCCGATCCTTGAATAAGCGCTTCTGCTGTGTGTAATGTTAATTGTGTATCATCAGTATATGTATTAAATAATTTTTTGTTGTTGTTGATAAATTCTCTGAAATCTTTAAAATGAGAATAAATTTTCTCCCGTAGCATTCCTTCAAATGGGCGTCCTAAAGTATCTCCAATGCTTACGCCTAAAATAGTTCCAGTAAATTTATTTAAATAATCCAATTTCATGTTTACTCTAGAATTTTATACCAAAATCATAATTAACTTCCTATTTAATTTTTTTCTAAAATATTAAAACTTCTTACTTGACTAATATTAAAAGACGTACCAGCACAATAGTGATATAGAGGATTATTTATGCTGTGCTTAGCAATAATCCTTATAAACGAATTTTAACAAATTATATTTTAATTATTATTTTTTATTTAAATAGTTTTAACAGTTAAATCCTACAAAAAAAGAAAAACTGATATGA
>JAHQWH010000132.1 GCA_029856105.1 Promethearchaeia archaeon
ATATGGCAACTTCTTGGACTGATTTTCCGGTCTTTAATTTACATCCTCACGCATGGCCATTATACGACATAACTCGCTTAATTGGTATAAATTTCACGCGAAATGGAGTGAAATTAAATCCTACTTTGCCTAAAGACGAATATAAGTTTAGTACCCCCCTTATTGGACTAGAAAAGACTAAAAATGGATATTTAGGGTGGTACAATCCCAAGAAAGAAGGCACATGGAAGATTTCATTAGTATTAAGTAATGATGATCTTAAAAACATTAAATCTGTTATAATAAATGGAAAGGAAAGTAAATACTCTACAGAAAAAAATCACTTATATTTTTATGGTGAAAATAAACTTAATGAACCATTATCTTGGGAAATAAAATATTAATAGAATAAATATCAATCTTTACTATTTATTTACCATCCAAAGGGGGCAAAGGAGGAACTTCAAAATCATTCCAATTTTCTATAGTTGGATAATCCCACCATTTTGAGGGAATGTTGGAATAAGTTCCATATTTTTCTAATCCTTTTTCAAAAGCTTTGATGTTCTTTCGAGAAACCCTTATTACTTTAGGTTGAGGATAAAAATACGCTCCAAATCCTCCATCTTTCGTACCTAAATTTCGAACCATATGCCAAACTTCTCGCTCGACTTCTTCGGGCGTTCCATGAGTATAAATAGATTGTATGTTAACGCAACCCCAGAACATTATTTTTCCCCGATATTGCTTTAATTCGTTATATCCACTCATTCTAGGACTATCAAATTCGATAGAATCTAAACCACAGTCAATGAGTATGGGTATAAGGCGGTCTACCTTGCCGCAACAGTGAAGGTGTAACTCAGCTCCTAATTCATGTGCTGCGTCTACGATTCTTTTATATATTGGTTCGTAAAATTCTCTAAAAATACGAGGGTTAAAGAACGGTCCGCTTTGTTCTCCTAAATCGTCAGATAGCCAAAAACCATCGGGTTTTAACCCGTACTTAAACGCCATTTTTATAGATTCTACATGGAACTCAGTAACATGTTCTAATAAAAGTTTTAACTCCTTAGGATGCCTAATGTGATCGACTAGATAATTAGAAAAACCTCTCATTTCAGAAACTACATGAGAAGGTCCCTGTGAACTCATAATTACCATGTTGTACAAATCATCACTGAGTAATTTTTTTAAATCTAAAGCCGCTTTATATCGACTCTTATCTGAAGCATCTAAAGTATATTGTACTAAATAATTATTTATGTTTTTTATATCCGCTAAAGAAGGTCTACCTGGGTGTCCCATATCTTTATCCCTTCCCTTCATATTCCAGATACAACCCCATTCATCTACTTCTTCATGTGGGATATTTTTCCAATTACCACCTTCAAATTCAGGTCGATTATTTACCCAATCTGGACTTTCCCAACTTTTAGGATTTTTATTATGGGGAAATAATCCAATTTCATTTTCTACAAAACCCGGATTCCAATCTTTTGAGGGCATAAGTGGCAGGGGGGCGACATCACCAGATACAATATTAAGTATAGGAACTTTATCTGGGCGATTAAAATGAATTGCTGCTCTCACACGTTCTTTAGAATTCATAACAGCCACTTAATAATTAATTCTAGTTAAAAGAAAAATTTTTCTTTTTATATAAAAATATCTAGTTGTCATGATATATTAGCGTTTGAATTAAAAAATAGAAAGAATATTAGTTGTATATTAGAATTTAGAGTCCTTTTTCTTTCCTTGCTTCTTCCGTTAATTCTGGAGGACTATCATAATTAGATGCGATTTTTGACTTTACGCACTCTTCACAATATTTTAAAAAAATCTCTTTTTCGGAGTCTTTACTATCCATGTCAGCATCAACAAGTTAAGTATTAAAACTCATGAAAATAACGTTAATTATCTATTATAAAGTTTATTAAAATTGAATTTTTTATACACTAAAGGACAACAAATTACCGACGTAATTAAAAGGTAAAACTCTACTCGTCAGCAACAATTATGAATTTTTTTTTTAGGTTTTAGAGAGGGGGAGGGAGATCGGTAAAAGTAAAAGTAAAATAAACTTAAATAAATTAAACGCTAATAAGCCATTCAAAAAAGCACTTGGATATTAATGTAAGATTATTTCTAAAAACTTATAATTTTTAAAACAAACTTAGAATCATACAATATAATACTTATTTGAGATTAAAAATCATGGTTGAAAAATGCGATGTTCTGGTCGTAGGCGCTGGAACTGCCGGTATGTATCTCAGTTGGCTATTAGCTAAGAAGGGTTATTCAGTTATAACCATAGAAAAAGATGAGAGGAAAAAAGTAGGCAAAAGGTTAGATGTTATCCACTTTGAGACCGATAGAATTAAAAAAGCTGGCATACCACCGTTTAGCGTAGGAGAAACTGATTGTATTGAAATTCGAGAACAATCCACACAAATAACGACGGATTTTACAACAGAAGTTAAAATTACAGCACTTCAAACTATTGTGCGTCTTACACCATTTTTAAATAGAATGTTTAAGGTGCTAGAAGCAGATGGAGTAAAGCTCGTTTTTTCTTGTAAATTTTTGGAATTGGTTTTTGACGGCGGAAAGATTGTAGGGGTTTTAACCGAAAAAAATGGGGAAAGAATTGAATATCATGCTCGTTTAGTTGTTGATGCTTCAGGTACGGGTGCTGCAATCAGAACATCCTTGCCTCAAGACTACGGAATTGAAACTTTTAAACTGGACCCAAGTAGTGTGATGTATGTACTTCTACAATACATTAAGTGGTTAAACCCAGAAGAAAAACATCCAATACCCGACACAGGATTTCAATACTACCTGTTATGGTTTGGTCCGTGTCAGATTGAAAATGGTGCCATTTTGGGAGTTGGCCAACCAGGTTCTTACGAAAATGCTAGAAAAGCAAGAGAAGAGTTCCTTGGAAAAGCTCACTTACCTCCTTATGAAATTATAAAAGAAGAACAAGGTTTCACTCCTTATAGAAGACCTCCTTATACTCTTGTAGGTGATGGATTACTCTGCATAGGTGATGCTGCAGCAATTACTTATCCATTTTCGGGGCACGGAGTTACCGCTACTTGGAATTTGTGCATGATTGCAGCAGATGTTATTGAAAGTACGCTTAAAGAAGTAGGGTATATTTCTAAAGAGAGGTTATGGGACATTAATATAAGGTATTATAGAGATCAAGGTGCGAAATTTGCGAGCCTATTTATGCAATTATCTGGTATCCTAAACTTTTCAGCAAAAGAATGGGATTATGCATTAAAATCGGGATTACTTTACAAAACTGGGGACGAAGACGAAATTCCTGAACCTAATAAAGAGTACGAAGAAGACATGAGTCTAGGCGAAATGCTTAAATTTTTGTTTAAATTAATTGGCGGCATGCTAAAGAGACAATTATCCTTAAAGCACGTGAAAAAATTGCTATCAGCTAATTCACTTGCTGGAAAAATTAAAAAACATTACGAAACCTTTCCAGAGGATCCGAACGAATTCGATCAATGGGTTAAGAAAGCAGACCAACTATGGGAGCAAAAACGAGTAGCAACCAAAAAATTAGAAACTTTTTCTATTGAGTACCACTAAAGGTTGAAATTAAAAATAAAATTAAGTAATGTTCAAATAATAAAGAATTAAAGATTTGGTTAGGTTTAATTCAGTGTTGAACCACATTCCCCGCAGAATCTCCACTCTCCAGTCATTTTTGCCCCACAATTAGGACAAAAATTAGTATTCGAAGGTGTTGGAGCTGCTGGCGATACTTGTTGTGTACTTGGCACTGGGGTTGCCCCAGTCGTTTTAGCATAACGAATTGTCTCTTCTAATTTTGCCAATTTTATATAACCTACAACTTGCAAAATAAAACCAATAATAATTGTTATTATTAAAAACGAAAGAACATTCATTATAGCGGCACTTCTTAATTTATCGCTTCCTTCTGAAGCCTCCAAAGCGATATAGGAAGGGAATAAACTACGATTTTGGTTAAAAAAATCTGTTAAACTACGCCAAGCGTCCATCTCAATCGCTGCCGCTATGATGCTTGTAATAAAGCTAATGATCGTTGGTACAATAGTAAAAGTACCTATATGGAAAGGATTGCTTAAAGAGTAAAAGGACACAGCTCCAGATATAACAGTACTAATAATCCTGAAAACTATAGCCCTACTATATTTCGAGCGATAATTCTTTAACGAAGATTGTTTTAATTTATCGTTTGCGTTCCGTATATCGCTTAATGCCATAATAGCAAAAATCGATCCTATGAGACTAAAAATAGTACCAATGAATGGAATAATCGCTAGTACGGTCATTATCGCAATAATTTTCATCTTCTTTCCAAATTCCGAAAATTCTTTACTAATATCGATTTTTACCATTATTTTTAACCTTCCTACAAGTCTTTTAATCTAAAATAAACAATAATATTTATATAGTTTTAGAAAGCCAATTTTTTTTAGGTTTATAGAGTAATTATAAAAAAGTAATGTAGGCATAATAAAAAAATAAAATAAGAAATAATTTTTATTCATGTATTAACTAATATCCGAACCGCATAAGGGACAGAATTTTCCTAATCCGGATAATTTGCTTCCACAATTTGGACAAAAATTGCTTGCTACTTCGTTTATGTTAATTGCTCGAGAATCCGGTAAGTTCACTTGTGTCGGCGATGTTTTCGGAACATCATATAACATCAAAGTATTCAATTTTGCTAATTTAAAATATCCTATAACTTGATATATAAATCCAATTATTATAGTGATTATTAAAAATCCTAACGCATTCAATAAGGTAGCCGTTTTTAACTTATCACACCCGTCAATTAATTCATAATTAAGGTGATCTGGAAACATACTCCTATTTTCTTCAAAGAATCGCTTCAAGTTTTTCCATGCTTTCATTTCAGCAAATACGCTGGTTATCATAAATACTAAACCAATTGGCATAACAATAATACTTATAGAAACGGTTGTCCAATAAGAAGTGATATCCATCGGTAGATATACAATAACTAAAATATTTATAACTCCTGCTATTAACACGATTGTACCACTTATTCTTAAAATGAAAGCCCTAACATATTTCGAACGAAATTGCTTTAAATATTCGTTATTTAATTTAAGATTTGCGTTTTTGATATTTCCTAAAGCAACAAACGTAAAGATTAACGCTATTAAGCCCGTCACACCAGTTACTATACTTAAAACGGTACAAATTGCTACAATTTGCATATTTTTCCCAAATTCGTAGAAATCTTTTCTAACATCCATATTTGACATTTTTATTGATCCATTTTTTAATATATTTACTTAATACATTTTTTTGTCAATTAATATCATTATTGGAGTCCATTATTTGCTTTGAGGATATTTATATTCCTAATTAAGTTGAGAAATAAGTTTAAATTTTAGATACAAGAATTTCTAAAAGAATCGTTGGATATATTCAATACTTTCTGGTAAATCTTCCACTTTATGCAGTTCCATAATCATTGCACCTTTATAATTAAATATTTATGCTAATTCAAATACTAATTGAAAATCTACTGAGCCTTTTCCCAGAGTAGGATGTGTATCTAAATTATTCTTAAAATGTTCAGCTAAATGGATATTTTTAATACGATTATGTAATTTATTCCATAAATCTTCAATATTATCGTTACAAGACGCAGTGTGACCTGTATCCCACGCTAAGAAGATATCTCTCCGATTAATATCTGAAAAGAATTTACTTAACTCGTCGTGTTTTTGAAAAAAACCAGCATTTTCGGCATATTCTCTAAGGAAGTAATTAGTTGGAAGTTTTTTATTTTTTCTAGCAATATATTAACAGCGTCTATAAGGCGATTATTAACGCCATTATAGGACTGGTGTAAAAATTGCGCATTTCCAGGACGTATAGTAAAGATTTCTGCTCCAATTGCCATGCTTACTTCAGCTGACTTTATGTAACATTCTATTGTAGCGTTTAAAATCCATGGATTATGAGTGCATAAGCCTAAATACGCATAAGGCGCATGGAATTGTTTTTTGATAGAAGGGAATGAATTACATAAATCGATAAACGCTTGTTTTTCTTCAGAAACTAAGATTTCAGGAGGGTCCAAGATTAATTCACAGATTTTTATATCATTTCTTTCAGCGAAATTAAAAGTTCTCTCAATTGCATTGAGCAATAATTCTTTTGAATTTTTAAATTTCCCGCGATTAATATTATTGTAAATAAAGGCTATAGAACCAAGTCCAAGTTTCATTAAAATCAAAAATCTGATAAGTTTATTTATTTAAAAATTCGATAGTATTTATCATTAATTTTAATTAAAAAAATTATGCGTTTATCAATTCTTAATAGAAATAGATTTATACCCATGAATAATCATTATTTTCAAATAATATTGAGTCAAATTACGAGAAAAAGTTAAATACTCAAATAACTACAATTGATATAATAGAGGTGTTCAAATTAGTAAAAAAACCCAATATAATTTAATTTAGAAAATATAGAAATTATAAGAAGTAATTTTATATGTCTAACAATAAAGCAGAAGTTAATTTATTGGATAATTATACCTTTTTTGTAATACCAAGTTGGGGAAATTTACTCGGGTATCCAACTTTAGGTAAATATGCTAACCATAAAGTATCGAAAATAACTCAAGATCTAGTTATATTTTTTGGAGGATCTGAACATGCGGTCTCAACGGAAAGAGGAACTTTATATTATCTTTTTGGCATAGGATATTATTATACTAAATTTGAGCTTCAAAGTGGAAGCTATATTACCGACAATAGACAATTAACGGGGTTAATCCTGTCAGATTTCGTGTACGATCATTTAGCAACATCAAAAAATATTACGCTAGAAAACGATCGCGATGTAATCATTAGTGAGAACCTATTTAAGTTACCAATAGATTTGTCTTATAAATCTGAAACTAAGCGTACATTTATTCAAGGAACGCTTATGAGAAATTTATTTATTCCGTATAAAGATATCATTTTAGAATTGATGGATACTTTGAAAAAACCTCAATCTTTCCAAATAGATAAAACTGGTCCCATGCTTTTAAGCACGCACTGGGATTTTTACAATCAAATTTTAATTTCTTCTGAAATGGATCATAAATTGAAAGCAAATTATACGAGCCCAACAGCGGGATTAAACGGAATTGAAATTGGTGCTAAAAACCACTTAAAAAACTACTTTTCACAGCGGGAGTTACAAAACATTCAAGAATCGACTATAAAATTGAAAAATGTATATTCTATGATGGAATACGATCCTATGTATTTGTTCTCAATAATCAGAAATGCTTCTGCTTTGTTGAGATCAGAAATAGTGTCTACTAACTTTCAAAAAAGCGATAAAGGCAATAAAAGAATACCAAAAGAATCAATTTTTATCTCTGCTGAACCACAGATTAATTCATTCGTCAATTGGCCAGAACAATTTAGAAGAAAAACAAAAGACGATTTGGAAAAATCGGTCGTACAAGTAGCTAATAAGATTTATCAACCTAACGAAGTTGATAAAAGTGCATTACCTTTCAAGGAATACAGGAACGAGCAAGACCAATTTGAAATTAGAACAATGAAGAGACCTATTGTTGAGTTAAAACCACTCCCTAACATGCCAACTAGTAACACATTAGATATTCTTTTAACCGTAAAGGATATTGTAAATAAAGATTACGATGTTAAATCTATAGGGAATGCGCTTGGAACTGCACGAGATTACATCAAAAGCATGATCTTACATTCAAATATTTTATGGGATATGGGTAAATTTGCAAATATCTATCAACACACAGAACCAAATTTAGGGTTAAGCCCCAAAGAGAAATTCGAATTAATAGAAAAAATCAATAAATGGATTAATCTAATAAAAAAAACATAATTATTTTAAATTGGCATCCTACTATGGTAAATTATAAGTCTACTATTAAGAGTTTGCAAAAACACTATTCTGACGCAACCGAAGTAGTAGTTTTTGGTAATAAAGGGAAAGTAATTCATTCCACTAGTAATTGGAGCGTGTCGAAAGATCTTAAGGCAATCTTAGCTAGTTGGGGTAGTGGCAGTGCCCAATTTGTGAATATGAATGGTATCAGATATTCCGTACTTCAAATGGCACCCGAAAGATTTATAGCAACTAACAGAAAGAAAAAAGGACACTTAGTTGGAGCATCAATTCTTGGTAGTGATATATTTCTCATAGCTCACATAAGACCTAAAGCTAAAGGGTGGATGCACATGGCGTATCCCGCAGTTGCGAGAGCAGCAGCTATGATGACAAAAGGATCAAAGTCACAATTTGTTGAAACGGAAGTAGATGTTTCCGTTGAAAACGAACTTATCGCTAAAAGCAGTAGTATGGTACAACCTTCAATTGATCCATATCTCAAGGCGGAAGTGGAAGGATTTTTGGATTGGATTAACAATCCTCAAGGTTTAACTTCTTATCTCCTTCATTCATTACAAGAAAACGATCCATATAGAATCTCCAAACTTGCGGAGATTTATAACGAGTTATATAGATTATTTTATGGATAAATTGTTTATTCTAGGAAAATATAACTCATAATGATTTTTATAAAGTTCTTAGGAATTTTATTTTATGAATTTCTCTCGCTGAGTTCTTTTTTAACTATTTCCAATAACTCATCTTCTTCATATTCTTTCTCTTCTATTACTTGAAAATCTTTATTGAGACGATTCTTCAAACATTTTGGCATGATCCAAGCAAAATACATGGATAATGAGTAACATACTGTAAATCCAAGTATTATATACCCATAAACGATATTTGGAAAAGCGAACAACCCAATTATGTCATATGGGATGAGATAGTACAAAAAAATACTAAAAGTGTAAATGAAAGATCCCCATCCAATTAATCCATACCTTAATTTTATCCACGGTTCTATATTTGAAGATTTAATTATTTTATAATATCGTAAAGCTGTAATACCTAGCCAAAGATGAGAAAGTAGAAATGAAATTGTAATCGAAAAAAGAATATAGTAATAAAAGATCAAATTAGATTCTTCTAAATAATAAGTCATTGGAATAGATATTTGAAAATTTATTCTAATAATAAAATCGAAAAACCTAACTATTATTAAGATTATTAGAAACACTTTAAATGGACTTTTTTTATGCTTAAAGAAAGTCAATTTGGTAAAAATTACAAGTAAAATATTTGGAAATTGGACCATAATTAAAAATATAATCAAAAAAGACGGGGACATAAAAAAAGATATAATTCTTAAGCTGCTAATAAAGAAAAATAAAATCAGTGGTATAATGTTATATCTTTTAGTTTTTATTACTTTAATTGAAAGGAAAGTGGCTACAATTAATTGTAGAACAATCCAGACTCCTTGAAGTGAATAATTTATAACAACGATTATTTGAATTAACATTTCCTATTTTTCTCCTTATATTTTTTCCATTGTGATTAAAGATTGGTGGGTTATCAATTCCTTTAAGAGTAAATTCACGATTTCTTCAGAATTACTTATCTTTAAGTCTTGAAGTCTTTTTTTTAAAGAATTATTGAATGTGTCTTGATATTCTCTTATCCCAATATCACTTATCGGTTTAAAAGGACCAAATTCTTCCTTTATGGATAATTTGATTAACCCTCTTGATGCACTTGCTGATATCCCAATCTTCTCTGATAGCAAATCTCCTAAGTAATAGATTATTGGCATATCATCTTCTGAATTTATTAATATGATTAAATAAGAAATAAAGAAAATAAATTTAAATGTTTCTCTACTGTTTATATATCGATCCATATTTCAAAGCTAAAGTGGAAGGCTTTTTAGAACGGATTAAGAATCCTCAAAGTTTAACTACTTATATGTCCAATTCTTTGCAACAAAACGATCCTTATAATATTTCCAAACTTGCTGAGCTTTATAACGAGTTATATAGATTATTTTATGGATAAGATTTATCCTTTTTAAAATAAGATCTATTTAAGATAGTTTTTTACTATTTTAATATAGTATGATTCTTGGATCAAGCATACTAAGCACTATATCAGCAATAATGTTAAAAATAACTACATTAACCCCAAATACGAAAATTAAAGCAACTATAATTGGATAATCTAAATTTAATAAAGCCTCATGAAAGAGTTGCCCCAATCCCTTTAATTCAAAAGCAACTTCTATAACAACGGTTCCGGTAAAAACCATTGGAAATCCCATAGCAATAATATTAATTACAGGTGGAAGAACATTTTTAAATGAATGTTTTCCTAGAATATCCTTTTTCGACACACCTTTTGCATGAGCCGTTCTAATATAGTCTAAATTTAAAACTGTAATATAACTAGATCTAGTTTGTTTTCCAATTATGATAGCTTGAACAATTACCATAGCAGAGACCGGGATTAAAAGATGATTTATATAATCTATTAATATATCAAACCTTCCTGCAATAATTGCATCGATTATCCGAGAATAAGTTATTGGAGGGGGATCTCCAATCCCTGGAGATTTATAGCTAAAAAAGGGAAGTGTGTCAATGTTAGCAACGAGAAGCGATGATATAATAAATAAAGCAAGTACAAAAGCAGGAATTGAAGCAACAATATAGAGAATAATTCTTACAACATTATCAGATTGTTTATTATGGCGTGCTGCTGTTAACTTACCCATCATTATTCCAAATAATATTGAAAAAAACATGGTAATAAACATAATTTCAATCGATCTCGGAAGTCTTTGATTTATAATTACCCAAACATCACTATTGGGCACTAAAGTATGAGAGAAACCCCAATTACCTGTTAATGCATCTTTAAAAAAAATTATTAGTTGGATTATTAATGGTTTATCTACTCCTAATCGCGCTGCTTCAAGGTCATACATTTCTTGTGTAAAAGGAATATGTAATCTTGCCATCACAGGGTCGCCAGGTAATAACCTGCTCACAATAAAAGTGATAATAATAATTCCCACTATGGTGGGAATCGAAATTAAAATTCGCTTAATCAGATATCTAATAGTACTCATTTCAATACGGAAATATTAACGATATTATGAGATTACATGTAAGAAAAACTTTTATCACTTAAATCTTTAGTTTTCTTTCAAAATTACAGTTCAAGATATCTACTTTTTACATATAGTTGAGTATTGAACAATTTAATCATTAAATCTTAAAAAAAATACTATTAGCCTTAATTGAATTTTTAAAGAAGAGATAAAAGTATAAATAAATTAATATTAAGGGTGAATTACATCAACAATTTAAGCAAGAATTCAGACGATTCATTCCTACTATCGCTTCAGATAAATCGAAATTATGTCTCCATCCTCAATTACATGATCTAGGTTATCAAATTTTTGACCGGGATGTTTAGCAGATTTACCCCATACTAACGAGTAGCGATAATCGCTTATGAATCGCTTGTGAATTTTACGACAGAGCTTTTCTAGCGTATCGCCGTGGTGGAGAATTATTGGCTCATCCATATCAGCTTCTTGTCTTGGTGGCTTTAAAAACACTCGTATTAAATTCAGCTCCGTGAAGATATTATGCTTAAGCGTGTTGATATTTTCTTTGTTTTTCGCTGAGATCATAACCCAATGTTCGTGACCAATTGCTTCTGTAATTTCTTCAGGGGAAATTGGAGTTTTCATTAAATCTGATTTATTAATTACTACAAATTCTCTTGTGTAGATACGATTTCCAAATACGAAATCTATTAATTGATCGGGTGTAATATCTGGTTCAGAGAAATAAACACCTGCGTTCCGGACTTTAAGTTCATTCATCAGAGATTTAACTTCATCAGCGTCCATGAGTTGTTGACCTTTGTAAGTAAAATGAATTCCTCCACGTGTACGCTCTTTAATTACAATCTTAGGCGGTCTTGTATTTAACCGGATTCCTGCGTTATTCAACTCCATTCTAATAGTTTTCAAATCAGAAAGATTAATCGTTCCATCAGAACGAAAACATATTATAATTAATACTAACTCTGCCGAGCGTACTGCTGCTAATACTTCCTTTCCGCGCCCTTTACCCGCAGCAGCACCCAGAATTATTCCAGGTAAATCAATAAGTTGAATTTTCGATT
The DNA here is from genome assembly GCA_029856105.1 of Promethearchaeia archaeon. Lineage (GTDB taxonomy): Archaea > Asgardarchaeota > Lokiarchaeia > Sigyniarchaeales > SOKP01 > SOKP01. Next base: position 12,115 of record JAHQWH010000132.1, read on the forward strand.
CTTCGATATCCATCATACCAGGTATGGCTGTAACAGTAGTGAAATCATATGAAGCAACTTTAGATTGAGTATTACCTTCAGTTAGCAAATTTAATAAAGAAGATTTCCCTACTGATGGAAATCCAATGAATGCCACTTGGGCATCCCCTGTTCTTTTAATACCGAAGCCGCCGCCGCCACCTTTTTTAGAACTGGCAATGCGAATCATATCTTCGCGGAGTTTGGCTAGTTGTGCTTTAATGAAATTTATACTTTTTTGTGTCGCCTTGTTTACCTTGGTAGAAGCCAATCGTTCTTCTAATTCTTTTATTCGATCTTCGACTTTTTCGGACATTTTATACAATTAAAAAAAATAATGCAAATTCAAAAAATTTTTCGAAAACAATTGCTAAAAGAGTTGAATATTAAAAAGAGATAAAAGTAAAAAATAAATTAATTCTGTGAGAAAATTAATCTGAATGTGCTGAAATTATCAAATCTGCAAAGAGAGACATATCTTTTAACAATACATTTAATTTATCTTGAGATTCTCTATCCAACTCTCCTGTTTTCATTACGAGTACCGAAATAATGTATTTAAAGATATGGAGCTCGATTTCCTTTCCGTCCTCATTCAACCCTTTAAATTGAGCGGAATCAGACATGAAGATGTTCTCTCTTACCGTATTACACGCGTCGATGAAGTCTCTTAAGTCTCCACGAAGCGTCAAACCACTGCTTACACCTTGAACGTTATGGACTATGACATTTCCAGAAACATCAGAAATTATTATTTTTGCTTTAATTTCTTCTAATTGGCTTTCAGCTTTCTCTACGGATTTTTTCAAATCTTTATATGACGAAATTAATATATCCCGAAAAACCTTGGCTAATTCATCTTGTTGATAAATGCTCGTTAACATATAATCAAAATTATAATCTTTAAATATGTCCAAGAAGATTTCCTTAGCGTTTTTTACGTTAGTATCAAGTAATTCTTTCTGGTAATCTTCAGTATCGTATTTATGTAGGAATAAAAAGATTTTCGGCTTCTCGTTGTTTTTGCGATGAATATCCAACAATCCCTCAAAATATTCTTTTGCTTGATCGAAGGAATTTGGGTCGTGTAAATCAACGATACAAATCAAAATATCTGTTCCTCGAAATACTTCGGGCTTTTCCATATATTCGTTGCGGTATTGCTCTTGACCGCCAAAGTCGAAAATCCCAACTTGAAGACCAAGAAAAGGATGCCTTCGAGTTTCATAAAGTATTGTCGGGCTAAGTCTTTTTGTGTCTTCGGGCGTTTTTTCAGCAAACGCTACGGAGTAAAGAGACGTTTTACCGCAACCTCCAAGGCCAGTTAAACTTATTTTAATAGTACATTTCACCTTTTTTTATTATGTTTTTTATAATTCTTTATTTCATTTATTTTTATTTTATTATTCTAATATTATTTTTTTTCTTTAGGTGTCAATTTAAAGGTTTTTGAAAAAACTTTTCCAAACGCATCAGTTGAGGCCTCTACTAACACATTTCCGTAAACTATTTCGTTATCTTCATTTTCTAAGGGATATCCTATCTCAATAGATTCATAAGGGAATAATTCTCTAATATTAGTTATCCAAGGTTTCTTCTCAAATAATTCTTCGATTGTAGCGATTCTGATTTTGATGTCTTCTAAAAGATAACCTATAGTGTTAGTTAACGAGATTTTTAATATCTTTTCTTCTTCATTTACATCTTTAGATACGCGCAAGAATTTTCTAGTCCCGAGTGTTTTCGTAGCAGGTTTCTCTTCTTCAGGTTTGGTCTCAATTTTCGGTCCCTCTTTCTCCATAGGGTCTCTGACGATAAAGACCTTACGTTTTTGAATGTTGTATTGAGAAACTTTTTTAAGTTTAGCCAGAAACAATACTGCGTTCAAATTTATAGCGTTATAAGGTTCAATTTTAAGATATCCTTTTTTAGCAGCATCTTCCACAATCTCAGTTCCAATTCCGGTTCTTGCAAATACTGTATTTTTGTTTGCCCCACTACCTACTGAGCCAACAGAAATATCCGCATTTTCGGCGGTCAGATCTGTGCAAAAATTACAACTTGGAGATTTAAACTTATGTAATTGTTTGATGGTATATGATTTTATTGGTTCTCCCTTAGCATCGTGGTATAAGTGAAACTTCCCCTTACTAATATCCATTTTAACTACTTTTGAAAGGTCAATCCCATCTTTTTCGAAAAAGGGATAAAGCGCTTCTGGAGCAAAGGAATCCATGCAGAACAAACCTATTTTAAGAATGTGAGCGCGCATAAAATATTTTAACATTCCCGCCGGAGAACTCATCATTTTATCTACGGCATCGATATTACAAGGCGTACCCACAAAAGCTATAGATCTATAATCTTGTCGTATAGCATCCATTAATGCTTCGACAGTTTGAGTGTGACTGTAAATCGAACCGGAAGCTTTTATAGCGTCCTCTTTACTGGTAATTATCTGAGAAACTGGATGCCACGGATTACTAGGATCCTTCATCGCAACGATTGCAGCATCAATTAAATGTTCCTCAAATAAATAAATTAATAAAGAAGTCACAGTTCCTCCATCTTGACCCCCAATAACTTCTGGGATATCTGTATTCGCCACATATCCGGTTTTGAACTCTCCCATCAGTTGGATAGGGTCTGTTATAGTTCGGGGACATTGGTTATAACAGATACCACACCCCGTACATTTTCCTATTAATTTGGGTTGCCCAGCTATATCATCCCACTCTAGAACTGGACAAACTGCGGCACATGTCCCGCATTCCGTGCATATTCCTGCTCTAACTATCTCCTTCATTAGCATACCGAAAGAATCCTTTTTCCCTTCAAGCTTCTTTTGAATATAATCAAAGGAATAATCATATTGAGTAGCCGGTTGCTCTTTTTCCGTATGATTCTCAGTCATAGTTAATTAATCATCAAAAACTCTGTATTAGTTTAATTTATTTGTTTGTAGATCTATGTAATGTAAATTGATTACTAATAATAAAATTTAGTAAAAAATAATCGCTTGCTTTCGATAAAAAAAAGGTTCATTCTGCATTTTCAAGTTCCAATTTCTCTTCTATTTTTTTTATCGCGTTTGACGCGTGGATACGTACTATCCTTGGAAAATCGTTTACTCTCGAAAGCAGAGCGCTTAAAGCGTGTTCTTCTCCATACATTTCTAAAAATTTAATTAAACTTACTTTAACTTTGAAATTTTCGTCATCGTTTGTTTTTAGGTAATCAATTATAATAGCTACATCTTTGTTTAAAGTACGCTTTAATTCCACGTCATCATCTTTTACTTTATACCAATTTCTTTGAAAAATGTTATAGATAGCATCTATTGCTACTTTTTTTATAAGCCAATATGATTCAGAGTTCTCTAAAATCTCTATTAGGTCGCTAATTGGTTCAATCTTTCCTATTTTTCCAAGAGCGATGATTGTGTTTTTTTTAACGTCTAAATTCCTAATCTTTAATAAACTTTTTAGCGGTTTTACAAATTCCTCATTTCCAATTTCTCCTAAAATAAAAGCAATGCTTTCTTTGATTGTATCGTTATCAGAATTTAAGTACGATAATAAGGAATCGTAATTAGCGTTTTTATTACTCAGATAAATCTTTTTTATTGCATCTATTACGTAAAGCTTCATATCCAAATCGGAGTACTCGAAGCTAATATCTTCTATGTCTAATATGCCTAGCATTTCTGGTACTGCCGAAAGGTCCCCGATATCTCCCAAAGCTTCAATTGTAGCTATACTTACTTCGTTATAAATATTATCTAAATTCTGTGTTAAGAAATCTACAGCATCTCTTAACTTTAATTTTCCAGTAAGGGCTATAGCATTCTTTTTGACGATAAAATCGTCGCTCAGTAATAATCTAATTACATCCTGGTTAATATCTGGACCTAATAATTTTAGAATCGAAACCGCAGAATCCATTAATTCAGGATCTAATTCTTTTAAAATTCGTGTAATTTCATTCAATAGAAGCTGTTTATTTTGAATCAAATTAGAGATAACTTCTGGATACTTAACTTTTAGATAACTAATATCTTCAAAAGAAATGTTAATGCTCGACAATTCGTATCCTATAAGTTTAATTATCTCTGATTTGTGTTCATTTGAGATGTTTTCGCTTTTTAAAAAACTCAACAATGATTTTATTAGAATTTCTGGGCCTATATTTAATAATTGGTTTTTGGCAAAATCTTTAATAGAATTATAATGCGAATCTAATTCATTGATAAATAGGTTTATTTGAGGTTCTTCGAATTTTATTTTCTTTATAGCTTTCAAAACAGATAATTTAACATCGATATTATCTAATTTCTGTTCCAATATCCACATCAACGGCTTTAGAGCTTTTTCAAACTTCAATTTACCTAATGCTTTCGCAGCTTCACATTTAATTTCAATACCCTCTTCAGATATTAAAACATTTTCTAACGTACTAAAACATTCTTTCTTTAGCGAGGGAACTTCTCTACTTACTAATCCTAAATATTTTACTGCTCCTTTCCTTTTATTGTAATCCTTTTCAGTTTCAACAATATCAGTTAATAATTTAACTGAATTTTCTAATCCAAGTTCCTCCCTTTTGTTAAAAATTTCTTGTGGTGAAGATTTCGGATCAACCATAATAGAATAAGATTTAATTTTAACAAGTAAATTATTTTCTTTATTTACATTTTAGGTTATTAGCTTATAAAAATATTTTCAATTTAATTGCACCAAGTCTATATAAAATTACCAAAAAAATACTCCATAGATAGATTCCTCGCTTCTTTTAAATGACGATTTACAGCAGATTCTGAGATATTGAAATGTTTCGCTATTTGAATTGCACTAATCTTTTTTGGTGATTTAAAAAATCCATTTTTAGCGGCGTAAGCGGCAACCTCTTGTTGTCTTTTTGTAAAATTAGGAAAAGGAATAGCGGACTTCCAAATAGTTTCATCGACGCGATCTATTTTATCTAAATCGGTCATTCCAATGATTTTATAATTTTCTGTAAATGAGGAAATAACTTTGAATAACTGCTTAATGTATTCATTTTGAGAAATTATATTAATTAATAGATGTTCCTGTGAAATATGAATAGGAAATAGAAAAGCCCACGGTCCAGAATCAACAATCGGAAAAAATCCTGAAGTATTATTCTGATTCATAATGCAAATTATCTCGTTTCCAGTTTGTTTTAATAAGTGGAAAGATTGTGGATTAAACTTAGTTTTAATTAATTCTTCCAAGTTCGTTATTGTATTTGGCTTAAAGCGTATTCGCTGAAGAGCAAAGAAGTGGTTTTGGTCGTACTGGAAAGCGTTTAAAATTTCAATAAATTCAAGATTTTCCAATAAATCAGCAAACCCCACATATTCTAAAAAATTTCCCGGTATTTGTAATCGTATAATTTTCATTAAATTAAAACCCTATACGAGTAATTCTTTCTTTTATTTGAAGTATAAATACACATTATTATACATTGCGATCGCAACAATTTAACTCTTTAGTATGTATTAATTCTTTTTATATAGGGATTTTGTTTTATTTTTAAATTATAAAAAAATTAAATTTAAGGTTAAAGGGGAGAATTATATGAATGTATTATTAACAGGTGCGTATGGAAATGTTGGATTAAGCACTTTAAAAGAATTACTAAATAAAGATTATAATGTTAGAGTATTTGAAGTATATAACCGGAAAAATAGAAAAATAGCTAAAAAATTCAAAAACAAGATTGATATTGTTTGGGGCGACCTTAGAAATAAAGACGACGTGGAAAGCGCAGTTAAAGAACAAGATGTTATTATTCATTTAGCAGCCATCATTCCACCGCTAGCAGATGCTAACACAAGCTTAGCTGACTCCGTAAATGTTGGAGGAACTAAAAATTTGCTTAACGCAATAAAAAATCAAGCCCAAAAACCAAAATTAATTTTTACTTCTTCTATTGCCGTTTATGGAGATAGATTAGATAACCCATTGATTAAAACTACTGACATCCTTGCTCCAAGTCGTGGAGATTATTATGCTCTGACCAAAATTACGGCGGAAAAATTGATAAGGGATTCGGGTGTAGATTTTGCAATATTTAGATTAACATATATTACTTCTGTAAACAAATTAAATATGGACCCATTGATGTTCCATATGCCTTTAGATACTTCAATCGAAGTTTGTGATACTAAAGATGTCGGACTAGCGCTCGCTAACGCTGTTGAGAGCGATGAAGTATGGGGTGGTACGTTCAATATAGCTGGCGGGGAACGATGTAGAATAACTTATAGAGAGTACCTTAATGATATGATGGAAATTTTTGGGTTAGGTCAAAATTTTTTACCTAAAGAAGGATTTGCTGAAAAAGACTTCCATTGTGGCTTTTGCGACACCCATAAGTCCGAAGACCTATTACATTACCAACGACACACGCTTCACGATTATTATAAAGAAGTTGAAAAAAAAGTACGAGCGAAAAGACGTTTTGTGCCAATGGTTAAATGGATAATTCGATTAAATCTCTTAAAAAAATCGGAATTTTACAAAAGGTTTAGATTTTTTAAGAAAAAAGCTGGAGCATTTACAGTCTCGGAAAATAAATTAATTAGAAAAATTCTTTCAACGAATTTTGATAGGATAGAACTTTTAGAACGAAAAATCGAGAAGTTGGAAGATTTAACTTCTAAATTAGTTGAAAAAAGAAGTGATTTAATGTCTATAAATCAAACTCAATCAATAAGCTAAATTTATTAATTCTCTTTATATAAACTTCTCTTCAAATATTCTTTTAGCGAATATTTTCAGTTTGGTGCTTCTTTTACTAATTGCGTTATTAAAATTAACTTATACCGTTAAATAGAAAATAATTTAATATAAATAACATAAGAAATAAAATAACCAATAAATTAAATAAAAAAAATTAGATTTTTCGATATTAGAAAAATTACATGTATCGAAAATTAATTGACAACTAAATAGAAATTCAAAATTGTAAAATTTGAGGTGGAGTAAGAAAGAAAATGGAAAAATCTGAAAATCATCGGATTGGATACTATGCATGCCAGTGAGGTATAAATATACGTAGTAAAGTTGATTGCAACGAGTTAGTACAATTTGCCAAAGGCTTAGATGATGTGGTTATTTCAAAAACTCATGCCTTTCTATGAACAGAAAGCGGTCAAAACGAGATAATCAAAGATATAGAAGAAAAAAACTTAGATTGTATTGTAGCTTCTGCTTGAACACCTAGGACACACGAACCAATTTACAGGGCATCGCTCGCTAAGACCGCTGCGAATCCTTACTTTTTTCAAATGGTTAATGTAAGAGAACATTGTTCTTGGTGTACTGAAGATAACGAAGAGGCTTTAGAAAAAGCAAAAATCTTGGTTTATGGCGGAGTCAATAGAGCAAGATGTTTGGAGGCCATCCCTATAAGAACAGTTCCCGTTGAAAAAGCAACCTTAGTGGTTGGTGGAGGAATAGCTGGGATGAACGCCGCGTTAGACCTAGCAAATGGAGGGATAAAAGTTTATTTAGTCGAAAAAAATACCACAATCGGGGGAAGGATGTCTCAGTTAGACAGAACCTTCCCAACCGACGATTGTTCGATTTGAATTTGCGGACCCAAAATGCTTGAAGTCAATCGCCACGAAAATATCGAGATTCTAAGCTATAGCGAAGTGAAGAAGGTCGAAGGATATGTCGGAAATTATATAATCACCGTTGAAAAGAAGTCTCGGTACATAAACAACGATTGTAATGGTTGTGGTGCCTGTTCTGAAGTGTGTCCGATATATACTTCGAATTATTTTGACGAAAATTTAGGAGTGAGAAAAGCAATAGATATAGCGTTTGGACAAGCAGTACCTTTTTTGTACGACATTAATAGAGATGTATGCGTTGAATGTTTTAGTTGTGTGGAAGCTTGTGAGTTAGAAGCCATTGACTTCAGTCAAGTGCCTGAAGAAGTTACGTTTAATGTAGGAACGATAATAATCGCAACTGGATGGGATATTTACGAACCATATGGAGAATACGGATACGGAAAGTTCGAAAATGTGATTCAACAAGCCCAACTTGAAAGAATCTTAGCGCCGAATGGTCCATTAGAAGGACATGTTCATAGAATTTCGGACACCAAAAAACCTAAGGAAATCGTGTTTATTCAATGCGTAGGTAGTCGTAACACGGAAAGACCTTATTGTAGTGGCGTTTGTTGTATGTTATCGTTGAAAAACGGAAAATTGCTTAAACAAGAATTTCCAGAAGCGAACATTACCATTTGCTACATAGATATGAGAACGAACGAAAAAGGGTTCGAAGAATATTATCAACGAGCTAAAAATTCTGACATCAGGATGATCCGGGGAAAGGTTGGCGAAATTACTGAAGATCCAGAGACTAAAAACGTAAATATTCGAGTTTATTCGTCTTTAACTGACGAAATTATTAAGATTAGCGCGGATTTAGTCGTTCTATCTACAGCTGCATTACCATCAAAAGGTACGGAGCAAATAGCTAAAGTATTAAACTTAGACGTCGATACAAACGGGTTTTTAACAGAAGCTCACTTTGGATTGATGCCACAAGAGACTAATACTAAGGGAATTTTTATAGCTGGGTTTGCTCAAGGACCAAAGGATATTGCGTATTCGGTTTCTCAAGCAAGAGCCGCTGCGAGTAAAGTAGCTGAATTAACCGCCCCTGGAAAAATAGATATTGAATTAATAATCGCTGAGGTTTATAAAGAGCTGTGTATTTCGTGTAAAAGGTGCGAAAAAGCATGCCCTAAAAACGCTATAAAAGTTGTTCGCGACGAAGGTGCTGTTGTAGACGAGATAAATTGCGATGGGTGCGGGATTTGCGTTACTTGTTGTCCCACTCAAGCAATAGACATTAGATATTATCGAGATTATCAACTATTTACTGAAATTGATGGAATTTTAGGAGGAGGTTAAACGGAATGGAGAACAATTATAAAATTGTAATATTTGCTTGTCTAAAGTGAGGATACAGCGCTGCAGATTTAGCAGGAGTCTCTCGTATGAAATATACAGCATCAGTAAAGATTATTAAAGTAAGATGCACTGGAAGAGTCGATGTAAAGCACATCTTATATAGCATAAAAGCTGGAGCTGACGGAGTTATGGTTGTTGGATGACGACCAAATGAATGTCAGTTTAAAGAAGGAAATTTTAACGCCCAAAGACATGTTGATTTTGCTAATAGAATTTTGGAAAAGCGAGGATTCGGTAGTCGAAGAGTTAATATGTATTGGCTAAGTAGTGCTGAGGCAGAAAAGTTTGTTAAAAGCGTCGAGGATGCCTACGAAAAAGTAAAAAGATCTGGACCCAATCCGTTAAAAAGCATGGATATTACGAAAGTAAAACAAAAAACATTAACTACTCCCGTAGAAGAATGAATCTTATAAAAAAAATTTAGTTATAAGATGACTTACCTTGCGAAGGTGGGAGTTTAATAATAATTTAGTTTGTTAAAATATGTATTAAATAAATAGGTAAATGAAGGAAATATGGTTCAAGTTGTAAATAACAAGTTATTTAAGGGTATTTCTCCCAAAGACTTAATGGAGGCTACTTATCAAGCGTCGGGAAATTTTCAAGTAAGAGCTTTCTTTGAAGCAAAAGAAGAGATATTAAAAGTAGGTAAATTTTCTGAAAACGAATTTTACGAAATCCTAGATGCTATGGTAGAGGCAGAAACTGAGCGAAAATTAGTATTGAAAGAATTAAAGGGTAATAAGCCGTTGTTTTTAGAAGAAATCGTAAAGATCGTCAAAGATTTCCCTCCTGAAAATGTTATTAGAGACATTATTTATTTAAAAGAACAAGGTTACGTTCAGGAACACGTGGAAGTCAAGACTAAAACGGTTATAAAAAAAATCAAGGGAGAAGAAAAAGAAGTTGAAGTAAAAGAATTCTTTTACAGATATCAAATAAGGAAATTGCCAGACGATTTTATTGAGCACTATTTTGAACCTGTTTCTATAGTTTTTAACGCGGGAGTCTGTTGTCAATGTGGATGGTGCTCTGCGATCTGTCCTGTAAACGCCATCATAGTGACGGCAGACACTCTTGAAATTGACGAAGACATTTGCATGAAATGTGGGTTGTGTTTTTCGGTCTGTCCTCGTTCCTTTTCGATAGATCAAGCTAACGAAAGCATTAAAAAGTTAGACAAATCTTTAAAATGGTCTGACAAAACTGGAGCTTATATTAACGCTTACTCAGCATCAACGACCAAAGATGATATTAAGAAAGTTCGTCAAGATGGTGGTATTGTAACTTCTATCTTGGAATATCTTTTAGAAAATAATCTTGTTGATGCAATTGTAGCTGTGCAGCATTCTGAGGAATTATGGAGACCTGAACCTGTAATAGTAGAAAACTTAAAAGATTTATATAAAACAGGTGGAACCAAATATGCAAATTCGCCTTCTTTAACCGTCATAGATCAATGTAAGAAATACGAGAAGATAGCTTTCGTAGGAGTACCTTGCATGATGAAAGCTATAGAAAAGGGTGCTATGTTTCCAAGTGGGTTACCATTTTTTAAAAATATTAAATACAAGATCGGGCTTTTTTGCATGGAATCATTTCCTTACGACGGAATAATTAATTTAGCTAAAGAACAATTCAATAAGGACATAAAGGAACTAACCAAAATGAATATTGGAGGCGGTAAATTTATAATAAACTTGAAATCTGGAGAGCAAATGGATGTACAACTTAAAGAAGTGCAAAAATACGCGCGAGATAATTGTCATTTTTGTGAAGATCTAACATCAGATTACGCCGACATTTCTGTAGGATCAATTGGGTCGCAAGATGGATGGTCTTCTGTAATAACGAGATCGAAAGATGCAGATAAACTATATAACGATATAGTTAAAGCAGGATTAATCGAATCTAACAGTTTAAAGGATGTGAAGCCCGGGCAATTTCTAGTAGAAAAAATTGGTGGAATTAAACGAAAAAAATGTAAATCAATAGATTTGAGGGAGAATCAAGATGAGTAATAAATCATTTCAGGATTTAATAACGGAAGTACACGATAGAGGCATTTGTCAAGAATGTGGAGGCTGTGTAAGTTTTTGTAGCTCAGCCGAATTTAATATTATTGGATTTAAAGACCAATATTCGCCTCCAGAATACATTAACAAGGATAACTGCCTTGAATGTGGAATATGTTATTATATTTGTCCACAAACACATATTTTAGACGATGATCTCAACAAAACCTATAAGTTTTCTGATTATACTTCTATGCCAATCGGCTATTACGAGGATATATATTCGTGTCAAGCCACTGACAAGGAATTCTTAGAATATGGAACTGATGGCGGTGTAGTGAACTCAATAATAAATTATTTGATAGAAAAAAAAATGGTTGATGGAGCAATTGTTTCGAGAACTGATGCTCCTTTTTCCAGAGAAGCAGCTTTTGCTAATAATAAACCTGATTTAATAAGATCTTCTGGAGCTAAATTGGATATTTCGCCTCAATTAGACGAGATACAGAAGTTTAGTACTTACACTCATTCAATTCCAGAATTGAATCATTATAAATTCAAAAAACTAGCGGTAGTGGGTACTCCTTGCCAATTATATACTATCAGGTGTATGCAAGATTTAGGAGTAACTCCTTCTGAAAATGTTGAGATATGTCTTGGCTTATTTTGTTATGAAAATTTCTTTTTTGAAAAATCGCAGATAGAGAAATTTGAGAAAGATTTTAACATAAAATTTTCTGACATTGTTAAGATCAACATCAAAGAGGATGTGATTTTTAGGTTAAAGAGTGAAGGAACAGGAGAAAAAATAATTCATATTCCATTTAATCATTTAAAAGAGTATATGCGTCCAGCTTGCAACGCTTGTGATGACTTCACTAATATTTTTGCTGATATCTCATTTGGAGGGTTAGGCTCACCTGATAAATATACTACTGTTATACCTCGAACTGAGAAAGGTAAAAATATTTTATCTCAAGTAATTAATGCTGGAATAATTAATTGCTTAGATTTAGATTCGAATAAAAAAACTAAAATGATTGAGTTAATTTCCCAATTTTCTCAATCAAAAATTAAACGTAAAGAAGATTTTATGAAGAATATAATTTAAAGAGGAGTCTATTATAACAGAAACAAAAAGAGATATTGAAAGAAAAAAGTTATTTGGAGATACCTTAGATTATTTAGACAAAATTTACGAACCAGATTTAAGAAAGCTATTAAAGAGATGCTATCAATGCGCTCGTTGCAGTGGGGTTTGTCAATTAAGTAAGGTACAAAAATACACTCCAAGCAAAATAATTCAGCTAATTTTAGAGGGTTTTGAACAAAAAGTATTAGAGAGCGAGGTATTATGGGATTGTTTAACCTGTAATCAATGTCTTAAAGATTGTCCAGAGGAAATAAACTTTGCAGATCTTGTTAGAATGGCCAGATATAAGATGAGGCATTCATACAATCAAAATATTGATGAATCAATAGCACATAAAGGAATCTATACGACGATTTCAGAAATAATGAGTCGTCCATATATTAATCCTGATAGATCTCTTGAATGGATTCCTAAAGGTTGCAAAACATCGGAGAAAGGTAATATTTTATATTATGTTGGTTGTTTACCTTATTTCAATTACGAATTTGATAATTTAGATTCTATAGCAAAAAGTACGCTACAAATTTTATGTAAAGTCGAAAAAGAACCTATAGTCGTTTTTAAGGATGAAATTTGTTGCGGACACGATATATACTGGGGTCAAGGAAAGTTAAAAACATTTATTAAGTTAGCAAAAAAAAATATTGAAATGTTTGAGAAAGCAGGAGTCTCTACTATCGTAACTGCATGTGCTGAATGCTATAGAACTTTTAAGATTGACTATCAAAAAATTTTTGAAGATTTTAAAGAAAAATTTGAAGTAAAGCATATTATTGAATACATTTATGAGATGTGGAAGGAAAGTAGAATAGAATTTATAAATACGAGTCAACTTGAAGAACAGATTTCATTTACATATCACGATCCATGTAGATTAAGCAGGTTTTTACCCAAAGAAAATAATATTACTGAAAGTGTTCGGGAAATATTTAAGGAATTCAAAAAGTTAGGTTATAATTTTAACGAGATGGAACATAACAAGTCAAACTCTTTATGTTGTGGTGTGAATTCTTGGATGAATTGCAACGAGAAATCTAAAGCTCTTAGATATAAAAGAATGTTAGAAGCCAAAGCTGCTGGAACGATAATGGTAACTTCCTGTCCAAAATGTAATATACACCTTTCTTGTCTCCAAAATGATATCGAAGAAATTTCTTCAATAGAAATTTTAGATTTCTCTGAGTTTTTAATAAATCATATTAAAGTTATTGATCCTAACAAAAAAGGCGAGGAAAAGGAATAATGGAAGGGTCGGTATTGGTCATTGGCGCTGGTATTGCGGGAATCCAAACTTCTTTAGATCTAACCGAACTTGGATTTAAAGTTTATCTCGTAGAAAGATCGCCTTCAATTGGCGGAAGGATGGCTCAACTCGATAAAACTTTCCCTACAAATGATTGTAGCCTATGCATTTTAGCCCCGAAGATGGTTGAGGTGTTTAGAAATCCTAATATTAAGCTAATGACTTATCACGAAGTCAAGAAAGTTAGTGGAGATGCTGGAAATTTTACCGCTACTATTTTAAAGAAGCCTCGTTATCTTGACGAATCCTTGTGTAAGGGGTGCGGAGATTGCGCAGCTAAATGTCCTAAAATTGAAGTTCCCAATCTCTTCGATTGTAATCTTGGCAAAAGAAAGTCAATTTATATACCTTTTCCACAAGCAGTCCCTCCAGTATATCTAATTGACCCTGAGCTTTGCCTTAAAATAACTAAAGGTGTATGCGGAGTCTGTCAAAAAGTATGTACGGTTGAAGCGATAGATTTTGAGCAAAAACCTAAAGATATTATTATTAATTGTGGAGCTGTTGTTGTAGCGACGGGATTTGACATGCCTGCTGAGCGACTCTCTTCTAGATGGGGTTATCAATATCAAAATGTAGTGAGCGCTTTAGAATACGAAAGAATATTATGTGCCTCTGGTCCGTTTGAAGGTCATGTCTTACGCCCTAGCGACCAAAAAGAACCTGAGAAAATAGCTTTCATTCAATGTGCGGGTTCAAGAGATTTACACGAGAAAGTTCCTTATTGTTCAAGCGTGTGTTGCATGTATACTGCAAAGGAGGCAATTATTACTAGAGAACACTCAGATAATGCTGAATGTTTTGTTTTTAGACACGATCTCAGAGCATACGGAAAGAATTTCTATGAATTTACCCAAAGGGCTCAAGACGAATATGGCGTAAAATATTTTCAGACAAAAATAAGCACTATTGAAGAGGAACCGGAAACTAATGATTTAATTATTCGCTATGAAGATTTAAAAAATGGAACATTTAACGATTTTCGAGCTAGTTTAGTCGTTTTAGCTACACCATTGGTTCCTACAAAAGGAACTGAAGATTTAGCAAGCATCTTAAAAGTTGAATTAGACAAATACAATTTTTTTAAAGAAAAATCTTATTTTAATAAATCCTTGTCATCAAAAGGGGGAGTTTTTCTATGTGGATTCTGTCAAGGACCAATGGACATACCCGAAACTGTAGCTGACGCAAGTGGAGTAGCATCTCAAGTCGCAATGTTACTAAATTCAGTAAAATTTAACGAAATTAAAGAAAAGATATATGACGAACCCGAAAAGGAAATAAAGATAACCGATGACCCTCGTATAGGTGTGATTATCTGTCACTGTGGGATTAACATTGGAAAATATGTTGATGTTTCTAGTGCTGTAGATTATGTTAAAACATTACCTTATGTTGTTCATTGTGAAGATAATATGTATTCATGTTCTAGTGATTCTCAAACAAGGATTAAGGAAGTAATAAAAGAACATAATCTTAATAGATTTATTGTAGCTTCTTGTACGCCAAGAACCCATGAATCATTATTTCAAGAAACCTGCTTAGAAGCTGGATTAAATAAATATTTATTCGAAATGGTTAATATACGCGACCAATGCAGCTGGGTTCATATGAATGAATATGAATTTGCAACTGAAAAAGCTAAAGATTTAATACGAATGGCTGTGGCTAAAGCGCGGTTACTAAAACCTCTTACTGAAACAAAATTAGATATTACACCAACCGCTTTAGTTATTGGTGGTGGTGTAGCTGGTATGACTGTTGCCCTCAATCTTGCTAATCAAGGATTTAAAACATATATTGCTGAAAAAGAAGATAAGTTAGGAGGTAATCTTAACAACCTTAACATATTATATCCAATCCACGAGGAGGCTTCAAATTTTTTAAAAGAGATTATAAACAAAGTTGAGAAAAATAAAAATATTCAGATTCTCCTCGAGTCAGATATTAAAGAAATTAAAGGATATATCGGTAATTATAATGTTTCTATTACCGCATCAAATCAAAAAGCTCACGATTTAAAAGTTGGCACAATTATTATTGCTACTGGAGCTCAAGAATTAAAACCAGAAGGTATTTTTCAGTATGGTAAAAATAATAAAAATGTACTTACTCAATTAGAATTAGAAAAAAGATTGAAAGAAGAGGGTAAATCTTGGCTCGACAACATAAATCGCATAACGATAATTCTCTGTGTCAATTCAAGGCAAAAAGAAGGAATAACTTATTGCTCAAATATTTGTTGTGGAGTGAGTATTAAAAATATTAGTATTTTAAAAGAATTAAAACCAAACCTCGAAATTGTTGTTCTGTACAGAGATATCCAGATGGCTAAAAAGGAGTATGAAGAATACTATCGTGAACGTAGAAAAGAGGCTATGTTTCTGAGATACGACTTAGAAAACATACCAAAAATAGTGAAAAAAAGTGATAAATCCGAAAAATATCAAGTATCTGTATTCGACACGAATTTACAAGATAATCTTCAATTTGATACAGATTTAATTGTATTATCAACTCCTATGATTCCCTCTGACAATTTAGAAGGATTAGCTAGGATGCTTAAAGTACCATTGGATAAAAATGGTTTTTTCTTAGAAGCACATGTTAAGCTAAGACCTTTAGATTTTGCTACAGACGGTATTTTTCTATGCGGATGTGCTCAATGGCCAAAGAATATCCAAGATTCAATATCACAGGCAAATGGAGCTGCAGGGAGAGCAAGTAGATTTTTAAGTGCTAAAACAATTACAAGCTCAGGATTGATAGCAGAAGTAAACCCAGAAAGATGTATAGGTTGTGGGAAGTGTGTTTCCGTTTGTCCATATAATGCTATTGAACTTAAGGAAGCAATTATGGACTTTGAAGAAATTAGTTTAAAAGTTTCAAAATCCTTTATTAACTCAGCACTATGTAAAGGTTGTGGCACATGTGCGGCAACATGCCCAAACGGTGCAATATCTGTAAAGCATTATGATTTCGATCAAATTTATGCTATGATAGAATCTTATTTATTAGAATCGTAAAATTAAAAGATGAATAATCGTGCCAAAAGCAAAGAGAAAAGTAATAAAACAAGAATTTAAACCTGAATTATTAGTGTTTTGTTGTAATTGGTGCTCTTATGCGGGAGCTGATTTGGCAGGGGTTTCTAGATTTCAATATCCGCCCAACATGAGAATTGTTAGAGTTATGTGCTCTGGAAGAGTCGAACCTTCTTTTGTTTTAAAGGCTTTGAAGGATGGAGCCGACGGGGTCTTAATAACGGGGTGTCACATTGGAGATTGCCATTACATAAGCGGTAACGAGTATACGAAAGAAAGGTTTGAAAGATTACATAAAATAATAATTAATCAATTGGGCATAAAAGAAAAACGCGTTAGGTTGGAGTGGGTGTCTGCTTCTGAAGGTAAGCTTTTTGCGGAATTAATTATAGAGTTTACGAACGATATAAAAAGATTAGGACCGTTAAAAGTTTTTTAAGAAAATAGTGTTATAATTATTTTAGTTACTTATATTATATCTAAATGGATAGTACTATTTTGAATAATTTAATAAATTATGAGTATCCGTAGAGCTCTCGCCTTAATTTTTCGGACCACATA
>JAHQWH010000133.1 GCA_029856105.1 Promethearchaeia archaeon
TCAATGATCACTTGATTGGGATATTAAAAGAGAATCAGATAAGGATAGAAAGAACTTTTTACTGTCCACATGTAAAAGAAGATAAATGTGAGTGTAAGAAACCAAAAATAAAATATATTAGAGAAATTGTTGATGGATGGAATGTGGATATAATTAATTCTTGGGTAATTGGGGACCATCCTTCAGACATTTTATTTGGGATTAATGCAGGATCCAAAACTGCTTATTTGATTAGTGGTCATGGTAAGAAGCACCTTCACGAATTAGAAGTTGAAGGGATAAAACCAACAATGATTAGCTCGAATTTTTTGAATACAGCAAAAAAGATCATTGGAATGAAATAGTTAAATGAGAATATCTCAATATTTTGTAAAAATGTAATTTAAAAAATAAGTAATAAAAAATTAATTTTTTAGATTTTCGCAAAGTTAGATTTATCAGTTCCACATATGGGACAGAACCAATCATCTGGGATATCTTCAAAAGAAGTTCCAGGTGCTATTCCACTATCCGGATCGCCGTTAACTGGGTCGTAAATATAGCCACATATTAAACACTTATATTTTCCGCCCAATTCGGCGCTGGATTTTTCTACTTTAGCTGGGGCTTTTTCAGATTTTTTTTCTACTTGTATTTCTACTCGCGGAATTTCAAATAAATTAGGCATTGCATGTTGATATTTCTTCATAATAAACCTTGCAATTACTATTCTCTGAATTTCCGAAGTACCCTCGTAAATTTGGTATAACTTAGCGTCTCTAAACAATTTTTCGACGGGATAGGTTCTAATATATCCGTACCCTCCAAAAACTTGAATAGCCTCAGTAGTTACGTTCATTCCAACATCTGAAGCAAACGCTTTGGCCATAGAAGACGTTAGGTTACTATCAAGGCCTTGGTCGCCTTCCCACGCCGCTTTATAAGTTAAAAGTCTCGCTGCTTCGATGTCTTTATACATTTCTGCTAATTTAAATTGAATACCTTGGTAATTTCCTATTGGCCTACCGAAAGTTTCTCTCTTTTGAGCGTAATCAATCGCGTATTCCATTGCCGATCTTGCGCATCCAATCGCAAAGGCAGCAACAGCAGGTCTAGTATTTTGAAAGGTTTGCATGGCTAATAGAAATCCTCGACCAGGTTTTGCTAAAACATTTTCTTTAGGTATCTTTACATCCTTCAATACCACAGAACAAGTGTTAGATGCTCTTTGTCCCAATTTAGGAATATGAGGTCCTGTTTTCACGCCTTCGTAATCTGTTGGCACGATGAAAGCTGCTATACCGCGATGTTTCTTCTCTGGGTCCACAGTGGCAAAAACAGAAACAAAATCAGAATACCCTCCGTTAGTGATCCAATACTTCGTACCGTTTAAAATGTATCCGCCATTCTCAGCCTTTTCAGCGCGACATTGCATTCCAGCTACATCGCTCCCCATACCTGGCTCTGAAGTGGCAAATGCGATTAATTTGAAGTTTTCTGTTATATCCTTTAATACTCTATTCTTTTGCTCTTCGTTCCCTCCAATTACGATTGGTCCCGCGCCTAGATCGTTGTCAAAAATTGAAGTTGCGGTCCCCGGGCAAGCTGCAGCGATCTCTTCGACAACTATTACGGCTTCCATTAAACCATATCCTTGTCCGCCGTATTCTTTGGGAACTCCCAGATTTGTTAGTCCTGCCTTCCAGGCTTTTTTGATAACATCCATAGGCATCATTTCATGCTCGTCATAACTGAATGAAACGGGTAGAACTTCTTTAATGGCAAATTCTCTGGCTTTTTTTTGTAAAGCTTTTTGTGCGTCTGTTAAATTAAAATCCATTTCTTTTACCTCTAATTTTATTTCAAATTGTTATTTAAGTTATTTTTCTTTTTGTTTTTAATAAATTTAATTTCTTTATCTTATAAATTTATTAGAAGATTTGAAACTAAAAAGAGCAAATTGTTTGAGAAAAATAGAAAAAAATATAAAAAATTATTAAAAATTATTAAAATGAACTAATCGGATATTTTCGAGAAGAAAGATTTGTCTACGCCGCAGACTGGGCAAACCCAATCATCGGGCAGATCTTCAAACTTTGTTCCTTCTTTTTCTTCGTCGTAAACGTATCCACACGCACTACATTCCCATTTAGCCATAATAAATAACCATTATTTTATTTTGATTTTTAATAATCTATGGATGTGTTAATTGAATATATATTAAAAATATTAATTTAATATTTTATAAATTAATCTAATTAAATCGTTGCTTCTGAGCATAAAAATTGATGTTGATTAAGTATAAACAGTTTTTATGGAAGAGAGAAAAAAATTTAAATAAATTTTTTCAAAACTCAGATAAAAATTTTTATGTATCTTATTTTTAATTTTTTATTTATATATTTTAATAATAGTAGCTTGTATTCAAATTTATTTTGGAAGCTCTTTTTTAGTAAACATTTTTTTTGAACAACTACAACGAGGACAATTGTAATCATCGTCTAAATCTTCGAAGCAGACATTTTGTTCGTCGTCTACATATAAAAAATTGCATTTTCGACATCGATAAATTGACATTTTCTCACTCTAATCTGTGTTTTTCTTTTTAAACCCTTCTCTTGGGTTTTTACAGTTTGGACATCTCCAATCTTTTGGTAAATTTTTAAAAAGAACGTCCATTTTAGATTCGTCGTATTCTGCGCCGCAGTTAGAGCACTCGTAAATATATAATTCAAGCAACTTTTTGAGTTCATCTTTATCCACATCTTGTTCCATCTTTTTGTAAACATAAGAAATTGCTTTATTATCGCCAAACAGAATTGCTCCTTTGAGTTTATTATCTTTCAGCACAATTTTTTGATAGCAACAATCTTCTTTATCAGATTTTCTTAAGATTTCCCAACCAGCCCCTTCTTCTTTTATAGGGTCAATAGTGCCAATCGAGGTTAGTTCTAACCCTACGATTTTAAGAGTATTTTTAGGCGTAGTTCCTTCGTATTCAACTTTTTTCAATTCGAGAACTGAAGCGGCTACAATTTTGGATTGTTCCATACAAGCGGGTATTATTCCCCAGATTTGGTTTTTAAATTGCACGCAATCTCCAACGGCGTAAATGTCCTTTTCGCTTGTTTCTAAAAATTCGTTAATAATTATCCCTCGATCCGTTTTAATATTAGCGCTTTTTGCCAAATCTATAATGGGTCGAATCCCTGCTTGAATTAACACTATATCAGAATCGAATATTCTTCCATCTTTTAATTTTATGCTATTTAACATTCCATCTCCTAAAATTTCTTCAGTTGCGGCGTTTAATATTACTTTAATTCCTCTACTTTCAATCTCATCTTTTAGCATCGTACCGCATTCTTCATCTAGCTGTCTTGGTAGCAATCGGGGGAAAAATTCGACAACGGTCGTTTCTAAGTTACAATCGTTGATCTGACTGGCTAATTCTAAGCCTAAAAGACCCCCGCCAATAACAATAGCTTTCTTTACAGAAAATTTTTCAATGAAATCTCTGATCTTTAGTGCATCGTCTATAGTCCGTAAAGTGAAAACTCCTTTATTATCATCCTTCATTTCTCTTGCATTTTTAATAGGTGGAATATTTGGAGTGCTTCCTAAAGCAAGGATCAGCTTATCATATGGTACTGGTTCGCCATCCTTCTCAAAAAGGATAGTTTTATTCTTTGGATCGATGTTTACTGCTTTTTTATTCAAATACAAATTCAAATCTTTGTTTTTGTACCATTCTTCGTCGAAAACGGTTAAATCTTCGGCTTTAATTTTCCCGGGAATTAATTCTGGAAGATGAACCCTCGAATAATAAGGATAGGTTTCTTGAGTAAAAATCTCAATTTCTACTTCATTGTTGAGAAATCTAATGTTTTGAGCAGAAAAAGTTCCAGCAACATTATTTCCCAATATGACAACTTTCATAAGTTAATTAGCTTTGTTATCTTATTTTAAAGTTTTTATTATGAATATTAACAGCAGAATTACAATTAATGAACATGTTCGAATTCAAAATTATATTTCATTTTACATTTTTGCTAATTATGACTGAAACAGAACATCAAAGAAT
>JAHQWH010000134.1 GCA_029856105.1 Promethearchaeia archaeon
CCTTTCACCTAAATAATTCTTTTAAAAATGCTATTAATAATATACATTACTTAATATGATGAATTTATAATGGATTTATAAAAGGACCACTATTTTTTATTAAAAGAAGAAAATATCTATAGAATTACTTACTGAACAAACGTTGCCTTCTGACTTATTATAAAAAAAAGAATGGAAACCATATTAATCGTCTTATAGCATTAATTAGTAAAATCGAAAGTTAAGATATCAAATTAAAAAAAAGAGAAAAAATATGGTTTTTCATTAAGAGTAACTTATGGAATTACTTCTCCACCATGTGGCATGTGTTTTTCACCTCAATAATTATTTTAAGAACATTTATAGCAATAGTAACTTCTCGCGCAAGAAGAATTCATAATGGAATTATAAAAAGATCGCTATTTTTTATTAAGAGATTTTTGAGAATTTAGTTTATTCTACATTTTACTCTAAATAACAAATAAGTTCTAAAGCTAACCCAGAGAATTTTAATTAAATGGATGAAAGGATTCCTGATTAACCTTGATTGACCATATCTTCTTTTCGAACATTGGACCGGAATTTGTTTTATTTTGTACTCATGTAGGCTCGCTATTATAAACATTTCTTGAGCGTAATTGTACTTACCAATAATTTCTTTCACAAGAACCGTAGCCAAAGATCTATTAAACGCCCTAAAAGAGGATTGTATGTCGTAAACTTCTGTCAGTCTTAATAATATCTTGGACAAAAAGATCGAAATAACCTTGTTTCCTAATTTCTTTATTAACGAACTTTTGTATCTCTCACCAGCCAAAAATCGGTTTCCTTGCACTAAATCGGCTTCGTCTCGTAATATTGGAGAAATCAACTTATTTATGTGTTTAGGGTGATATTGACCGTCGCCGTCTAACACCACTAAAATATCTGCGTCTTCTTTTAACGCTTCTATTAATCCAATTTTAAAGGAATAACCCAAACCTAAGTTCTTTTTATTCGATATTACTATTGCACCTGCTTTTTTAGCGATAGCTAAAGTGTTATCTGTACTGCCATCGTTAATAACAATAACTTTCTGGTTAATGTTTGGGAACGAGGGTATTTCCTTAATCAAATTAAAAATGCTTTTTTCTTCGTTATAAGCGGGAACGAAAACAATTAAATTTTTAATCGCCATCTTAAAAAAGATTATAGGTAAAAGGATTATTTAAAAAAGAACAAGGATAAATTTAAATCCTCGTAATCTTCTTTAAGTTCAGGACTTTCTTTAATGTCCTTTTCTTTTTTGATTTCAATAATTTCAAAGTTTTTTATTCTAATTGTGTTAATAATGTCAGCTTTTACATTTTCAATCTCGTTTATCTTATTTTTATCAGTGGAAATAATAATTCTTTCCACTTCTTGATTTAACGGTATTTTAAGCTTAGATTTGCAATTTCTAAGAATTTTGATAATTTCAATTGCTAATTTTCCGCGCTTCGCCAACTCCTCAGAAACATTATCATACGGCTGCGGCCATGCTTCTAAATGGATCGATTTCAACTCTATATAATTTTGATAGAGAATTGAGTAAATTTCTTCTGTAATAAAAGGCATTGTAAAGGCGAATGTGGTTAAAATTTTGTAAAATAAACTCAGGGCATTTTTTAATGCGTTTTGTGCAATACTTTTATCTTCAGAATAGAATTTATGCTTTATTGCTTCTATGTAATTATCGCATAGTTCGTTCCAGAAAAAAACTCGCAATACTATAAAAGCTTCGTGCCAATTATATCCGTCGAAATGTTTTGTAGCTTCTTTTAAAGCTTTATTAAATTCAAAAAAATAATAACTTTCAATTTCGGATAATTCGCTATCTTTGATCTGTAAATTTGGAACCTCGATGTTTCTTAAGTTAAGGAACAAAAATCTGTATGCGTTCCACATCTTAGTGATAAATCGCGATGCTCCAATTAGTTGCTCGAAATTTCTGCGATATTTTTTGTTAAATTTGTCTTCTGGGAGTTTTTTTCTTTCTTTTTCTATGTTTTCGTTTGAAATTGGCTGTTTTGTATGAATATTTATCCAAGTAAATTCAAATGGGTAATCATCTCCTAGTGAACCCATCGCAGCCCATTGTCTAACAGCGTCAGCACCAAATTGGGGCATAACTTCATCCGGTGAAATAGAATTCCCAAGACTTTTTGACATATGTCTTCCATCTGGACCTGAAACCATACCATTAATCATTGCTTCGTAAAAAGGGGCTTTTCCTGTTAATATCTTGCACCGAAATAGCGTATAAAACAACCATGTCCGTATTATTTCGTAACCTTGAGGTCGATGAACTTTAGCTTCTAAATAGGCTTTTTTAAAGAAATTATCATCTTCTAACCATTTGGACATGGCAAGTGGAGATATGCTAGAATCAATCCAGCAATCGCAGACATCTTTTTCGCCAATGATATCAGTACTACCACATTTAGGGCATTTTTCAAATGGTGGAGGAATTTTAATTGGATCTATTGGTAAATCTTCTTTTTTTGGAGGAAAAATCTCATTACATTCACCACAATACCAAAAAGGAATCGGTGTTCCGAAGACGCGTTGCCGGGAAATTACCCAATTCCAATCTAAACCATTTGCCCAATCCAATAATCGTAGTTTATGTTTTTTAGGATACCACTTCATTAAATCAGCAGATTCTATAATCTCTTGAGTAAAGTCCTTAACATTAATAAACCACTGATAAACTGGTAGATATTCTATTGGAGTTCGACAAGACGAGCGTTCTGAATGGATTATTATGCTGTGTTCATAGTCATCGATTTTTTCTATTAATCCTAGCTCTTCAAGATCCTTTACTATTTGTTTTCGAGCTTCCATAATTGAAAGTCCCTTGTATTTAGAATTTTCGTTCATACGACCGTTTTCAGTAAATATTTGAATTTCGTTAAGGTCATATTCTAATTTCCATTTGATGTCCATTTCATCTCCGTAAGTACAAACGTAAACCACTCCTGTTCCAAAATTCATATCAACATTTTCGTTCATATAAATTTGAACATCTCGGTTAGCAATAGGAAGTCTTACTTTTGCTGCAGAAAGATCGTAGTATCTATCATCGTTTGGATTAATAAGAACGGCAACACAAGCCTCCATATACTCTGGCCGTGTTGTAGCTATGGTAACATACTCGTTTTCTCTTCCCACTAAGGATAATTTTATATAACATAACTTTCCTGTTTCTTCCTTATAACCCACTTCTGCTTTCGCTACTGAAGTCTCACAGTTAACGCAGAAATGCGTCGGGAATTTCTCTCTGTAAAGTAATCCCTTTTCGTAAAAATTTAAAAGCGAAACTTGGACTTTTCGTTTATATTCCTCGTCCATAGTGCGATAAGTATATCTCCAATCTGTGGAATATCCTAATTCATCTAGCTGTTTCGTCATATTTTTTATATTGTTATCGACCCATTCAACGCATTTTTTTAAGAATTCCTCTCGATCATCCTTAGAAACGCCATAATTTTTTGCCACCGCTAATTCTACTGGAAGACCATGACAATCAAAACCTTGAGGAAAATAAACATTTTCTCCCTTCATTTTATGATATCGCGCCACAAAATCGATCCACGAATGATTCAAAATATGTCCCATATGTAACGATCCACTTACGAAAGGAGGAGGAGTGTCAATAGAAAAAAGAGTGCCTTTTTTATCGATGTCAAAATCATAAATCTTTTCTTCACGCCAATATTGTATCCACTTTTTTTGAATATCGTTGAATTTAAATCTTTTTGGGTACTCGGTCTCTTGCGTCATTTACATACCTTTTTAAATAGTTATTTAATGTAATAGTGGACCTGACGGGAATTGAACCCGTGCCCTCTTACATGCGAAGCAAGCGATCTGCGACTGATCTACAGGCCCATTTTTTCTTTTAAATATTTAGATACAATAAAAAAACAATAATAACTAAAAATTTTTTTGATTTTTCTTCAAAAAATAATAATAATTACATTTGAATGCAATTAAAACTCCGTTCGACCAATAATCTCGTCTTGTGCGGACTTAGA
>JAHQWH010000136.1 GCA_029856105.1 Promethearchaeia archaeon
TCGTCGATTCCTTTCTGGCAAACTACAACGTTTGCTCCTGAATTCACGACTTTTTCAACCATTGTTCTAAGCATGCGTTCTTCTTCGTCAAGGAATTGTTGGATTTGCTCTGGGCTCGTTATTTGGAGCTTAGCGTCAAATTCTGTTTTTTCAATTTCTATAGCGCTCTGTAACAGAAGTATTTTTGCATCTTTAGCGATTTTAGGCATTCCTGGGCTGACAACTTCCTTGTCCAAAATTATCCCTTTAATAAGGGTGGTTTCGTCAATTGACTCTCCTTCCTTTTTTTGGATTTGAACTTTTTCGATATCAACGACCCAATTACCATTTTCGCTTTTTTCTGCTATTGCCGTAATTGCGTCGATACAGATGTCTGCTAGCATATCTTTTGATTCAGAAACAATTTTAGAAGACATACAAGTCATTGCAGCGTTTTTTAATCCTTCTCTATCGTCAATTCCGCTTTTTATTGACATTCCTTCTAAAATTTCGATTGCTTTCCCAGAAGCTTTTCGGAATCCTTCTGTAATTACCGTTGGGTGAATTTTTTGTTGTAAAAGCTTTTCAGCTCGCTTTAATAGTTCCCCTGCAAATATTACGGAAGTAGTTGTTCCGTCTCCAACTTCAGAGTCTTGAGTTTTAGCAACTTCGACCATCATTTTTGCTGCAGGATGTTGTACATCGATCTCCTTTAAGATTGTGGCACCGTCGTTAGTAATGACTACGTCACCAAATTGATCGACGAGCATTTTGTCCATTCCGCGTGGTCCTAACGAGGTTCGCACCGCTTCTGCAATTACTTTTGCTGCTGCGATGTTATTTGACATTGCGTCTTTTCCACGAGTTCTCTCAGTACCTTCCCGCATTATATAAATAGGTTGTCCGCTTAATCCCATATTTAATTCACACTATATTGATTTTTTTTTATTTGTATTTTTTTAATTATATATAATGATCTCTAAGTCATAAAATTAAAAAAGTTTACGAAAATATGATAAAATAATATTTTTTCTAGTTTAAGACAAAAAACAATAATAATTTCATTAGCAAAATTGCATAACAAAATTTTAAAATTATAAAGTTATTAGAAAATTATTTAGTTAACTCTCTTTTCTTTGGACGTAAATCTTTAGATCTGCATCTACGACATTTTTTTGCCTTGACAGGATTCAAAGCCCCGCATTTACGGCACACGCTTTTCATTAATAAATGGTGTCTGGCAATTTTTCTTTTATATAGGTCATCAATCGGCAAACTTTATTCTCCTCGATTTTCTAGTCGTTTTAGTTAATTTACTAATTACTTTATTACATTACTATTCAAAACTTTTTCTTTTATTGATAAATCACGTATCGATAAAAGAACAATTTGGAAAACATTCTAAAGCTAAAAAATTTTTAGTTTTTTATTTCTTGTTATTATTCAAATGAAAAAATTAAAATTTTATAATTAATACTTCAAAGTATTATAAAATATTATAAATATCAAAGCTAGATGAATTAAGTTGCCAAAAGAGATATTTGACGAAGCGAGATTTTTAGAGTTATCAGAGCGAGCTGTTCACTGTAGGGTTAAAAGGTCGAAAGATGTGGTGAAGTTAAAGCTTAGGACTAAGCGACACCTATTCACTTATAAAACGGATCCTACTACGGCTGATAGACTAGTAAATAGTATTAGTTGTGATATCATCGAGCTATAAATAGACGATAAATTAATTTTTATGGTTCAAAGTTAATGAAAAATCTTCCAGCGTGTAAAACATGTGTAAGCTCCGGATTTTTTTGCACTAGTTGTCAAGATAAACTAGATGCGGGAACACTTACTCAGTTTGAGTTAGATTTAGCGAAGGATTTACTTAAATTAGAAGAAAGCGAAAATTTTGGGTTTTTAAGAGATATTTCTTTCTATAAAGCTATTGATTTTGAGGATGTTGTAATCTTAGTAGTTGGTAGGAGAGATAAGATCAAAATCAACCAAAATTTGATTGATTGGATAAAGGAAACTTACGAAATCGACGAATTAATCTTAATTGAGCAAACAAAAAACCCTAGGCCCGCTTTAGAAAGTTTAATTTCTCCTTATAAATTATTTTCATTAAACGAGATTTTTTTAGCTACTGGGGATATTGAATTTAAAGGCGTTCTTAATAAAGCCGATCAAGACTTAGTATTATTTACCCAAAAAGAGCTTGAAGAGTTAGTTTTAGAACTTACTGGTAATGTAATTCGCATTGAATTTATATAATTCTAACGAATTTATTTCTTAATTCTTTAATACTAAATAGGTTTAAATTATTATGGATGAATATAAGCAAGTTATTTTAATTAGGACAGATTTAAAAATGGGTACTGGTAAAAAGTGCGCTCAATCGTGTCATGCTTCATTATCGGCTGCAGAATTAGTTAGAACGAAAAATAAAGCAGTTTGGAAAAATTGGAAGAATACAGGTCAAAAGAAAGTAGTTCTAAAAGTGAGTGGCATGGAGGTTTTGGGAGATATTGTTATTCAATTAGAAAAAAATAACCTAACGTACTTTTTAGTGAAGGACGCTGGATTAACGCAACTAACTCCAGGAACCACAACAGCTCTTGGTATCGGACCTACACTATCAAAATATATAGATAAAATAACTGGAGATTTGAAGTTATTGTAATTTAACACTTTCAGGTTAAATAAATTGGAAGGAAGCAATAATAATTCCCATATTATTCAAAATAAAAACGAGAGAGAACTTGAAAAAGGCGTAGGAATAGAATTTTATTCCACATCAAGTTTTAGCGGTATTAGTGCTATTTATAAAAAAAGGTATAAAGACTTTATTGTTAAAGAGATAACCCGTGAAGGGCAAATCCTCGAGATCAGTGGACATGATCCAACTATCAGTTTCTCTAACGATTCAAAAGATAGGTATACGACATTTAATCTAGTGAAAATCAATAAGGATACATTTGGAGCGATAAGGATGATTAGTAGAGCATTAAAAATACATCCTAATCTAATAGAAGTTGCAGGGTTAAAAGACAAGCGTTCTATTAGCGTTCAAAAAGCCTCAATTAAAGGAGATCAAGTCGAAAAACTAAAAAAATTAAAGATAAAAGATATCTTTTTTAGAGGAATAATGCCTACAAAGAAGTCCGTTAAATTGGGAAGTAATAGGGGTAATCATTTTATAATCACTCTTAGAAATATCGAAAAAAAAGTAAATGAAGAAAAAAGAATTAAGGCGTTATTTAACGAGTTACACATTCGTGGTTTTCCTAATTACTACGGACTTCAAAGATTTGGTACTTTTAGGCCTAATTCACACTTAATAGGGCGATTTATATTAGAAGGTGAATATCAAAAGGCTTATGACGAGTTTGTCTTAGCAACTTATTCAACAGAATTACCTCAATCCCAACTATTACGTGAGGAATTAAAAAAATCTGGTGACCTTGAAAAAGCTTACAATTCATTCCCTGAAAGTTTAAATTATGAAAGGGCTATGATTAAATACTTATTAGATCATCCAAGAGATTACGAGGGAGCGATTAATCATTTACCTAATTATCTTATTAAATTATTGATTAGCTCTTTTCAGTCTTATCTGTTTAATAAAATATTATCGTTAAGACATAAAAAGGGATTTTCTTTATATGAACCAGTTAAGGGCGATGTTTATAGTATCTTAGATGATGATAATGGAAACATTACTCAAATAAAATATACATACGGTGGGTTGTACGATAATTTTTTGCGAGAAGCAAATAATTTAAATCGGGCAAGAATAGTAATACCGCTAATAGGGTATAATACAAACTTAGAAGATTTCCCTTTAATGAAATCTCTACTTTTAGAAATTCTTGATAAGGAACAAATTTCTGCAGAAATATTTAATAAAGAATTACTATACACTTATGAATTTAAAGGTTCTTTTAGGCCGATAATCGTTAAACCGCTTGGTTTAAAAATATTGGAATATACTGATGACGACATCTTCCAAAATAAGAATAAATTAAAAATCGAATTTTCTCTCCAGAAAGG
>JAHQWH010000135.1 GCA_029856105.1 Promethearchaeia archaeon
CTCCATCTGTTATTGCCCTAATTTTTCCGTAAAAAGAAAAATTGGAAACCGTAAGAATTCTTGATAATAAATCAAATCTAATTAATCTACATATACCGCAAAAGTACTTCATATCGCTTAATTCAGAAGTGAGTTCTTTTAAAATGTTATGTAAATCAACTTTTCTTAATCTGAACTGGTTAAAAGGTATGTAATCCGATACTTCTTTCCAATTTGATATCCAGATATCGTTCAGCGCCTTATCTTCTGTAATATCAAATAACACAGGATAAATTTCAGCGCCCCTTCTCATTAATAAAAAACCAGCTATTAAATCGTTTAACCTGCCGACATCCATTACTAATATCTTTTTTACAGGCTCAATTGGCAAGCCCCCCCACTTGCTCTTAATTACTTGAGAAAATATGTATGAAAAGTCTTGCCTTATTTCAATAAAAATTTGTTTCTTTGGGTGAGTTAGATTTACCTTTAAGTTATGATTTGAGAGATTGTCAATGACGGCTTTACCCGCGATTTTAGCCACTTCCATTGATGTATAGTCATGTTTTCCAGATCTTCTAACTCTGAGCGCAAAAGAATCTTCCTTTTCTAAAATTTCTTTAGCTAATTCTATCGTTCTTTCAGTAATATTTTTAAGACTATTCGAAGTTCTAATTGCCGGACTGAGAGAATGCACTCCAAAAGCGTTTTTTAATACTTCGATGGCATTAGAAATATCTTTATTGTTAAAAAAGAAAAATACTCTGGAGGAATCCTTGCTTAATTGATATTTATTAAAGGGAATTCCTTTTCTCTTGAGCATATTTTTTATATTATTCATTAAGAATTTGAGCATACGGATTTTTACTTTTTGCGATTTCAGCCAAATCTCAGCGTATCTTATTAGTATTAAGTTGTACTGCTCTAGAATAAGGTTTTTTTCCATGGTATTTCTAATTCTCTTTTAAATTAAAATAGATAGGTAATAGTTTCCAATAACCTTTATCAATCCCGTTCGTAAGTTATGTTCTTTCAATACAACTAGTCCTTTCTTATAAATTTCAATTTCAATGAAAACCTCTTCAAAATATTTACCCTCAAGGTTTCCACCATTTGAAAAGACTGTATTCTCAATTTTAACGTTAAATGAAATGCTCGGCGAGGAATTTAGTACCAGATCTATCTGTGATCTGGCAAATTGAGAAAGAACATCACCTGAATCAATTAATTCAGTCCTCCACACGCTCAAAGGCGTTGCAATTAAATTATGAAAAAAACAAACTCCAAAAATTTTCTGATGACTAAGCGACAACACTTTTTCGATGAACCTATTCAATTTTTTTCGACCAATAAATCCTTCTTTCGAATCTAAAGTCGTAGAGTTCATACCTTGAAAGTATATATTGTCATTTTCATACAGCGGATCAAATTCTCCAAAGTAGTGTTTCCAGTATTCCCAAGCAAGAGGTTTTGAATCAGAATATCCCGGAACGGCCAAATAAGGATGCTTTAATTGATTTAGTTTATCCTTAGCTATTTGAAACTCTTCTTTAAAGCTATTCTTAGTAAGATTACCAGCATGAACAACTAAATCAACTTCGTTAATTTTATTAATTTTTTCAATTGCTTTATCAAAATTATTGAAATTACTCTCAAATAGTTCTGAAACTAAAGAATTTGATATTTGAATAAATCTAGCAATAGGTTTTTGTTTTTTATCTATCTGTAATGGAATGTAATAGTTAACTTCGCGGAGAATTTCTCGTTGAGAATTTGAATCTAATACGGGAATCACTTTAAAATTTAGATTGTTACCGTCAATATCTATGATTGAATAAGTAAATAATTCACGATACCTAGTTTTGTTACAACAAAAAGTTCCTGCATTAAAAATAAATAAATCTTTCTCGCTGCTACTCACAGTATATAAATTAGAAAAATGTCTATGGCCATTTAAAACTAAATCTGCTTTTGCCTCTAAAAGCATTTTAAGCATATCTCCTGAATCATCTATCGCTGATCGTTCTTTTCCTGTGTTAGGTATTGGTATTAATTGATGGTGAAAACACACAACCTTGAATTTATTTTCTCTTTCAGGTTTCTCTAGCTTTTTTCTAACTGATTCGATTATATTATGATGAATTATTCCTCCAGGTAAATCGGGTTTTGTACTATCTATCCCATATATATAAATATCGTCATCTTCATACGTATAATGTCTTTTTCCGACCATTTCTTCAAATAATAAATACCCTACATTCATTGCGTCGTGGTTTCCTATTAAAAATATCATTTTTGGACTTTTGGATAAAGGCTCGAACTTTTCAAATTGCTCTAATGCATACTCGTAATCTAATAATGTTCCCATTTGAGTAATATCTCCTAAATGCAAGTAAACAGACGCGTCTTTAATCTTATTTATTTTTTCCATCCCAACATTAAAGGCGTGAAGGTTAAATGAGCCACCCGATCGAGTAATATGTGTATCAGATATGATTACAAGTCTTTTTTTCGCCTCTAACTTCTCCTTTGGATTAATTTTAAAGCTATTTTCGGAGATCATATTTCTATGTATTTTTTAATTTTGCTGGATGACCCAAATAAATTGAATTTTCTCTTAGAACCTGGTCGTAACTTGTATAAGAATGAGCTGAAAGCTTCGAATTTTGTTCCATAACCGTACCGGGCAGAAGAACGCATTTGGCTCCGATAAGAGCACCATTTCCCACTCTTATTTTTCTCAAAATGAAATTATCTTGTTCAATACCAAAACTCAAGATCGTAGAATTCATTCCTATTATAACATTCGCACCAATTGATACGAATTCCGAAGAAATCCAACTATTATCGCAAATTGTTTTTTTCCCGATTTTTACGCCAAAAAACCATAAAGTGAACCGATTTTTAAACCATGGAAACGGATTTGAAGCCGTAACATATAATGGACATTTTTTAACAATATTCCGTATATTCCAAAAAAGATAATCCCGATCTTCTAAAGATCGTTTGAAATTACCTTCCTTTGGAACATGTAGTAGGTTAACTATTTTTAAAATTAAAACTGATATTAAAGTCGCACTAAATTGAACTATATAGATCGCGGCTAAAACATTAAGCGGTAACAATATAAAGAATAACCAATAATCCGTTTTGCTCCAAAAATAAATAACGTACGAATATTCAAAAATAGAGAGGGGAACAAGGCTAAGAATAATTATTCCAATATATAAAATTAGATATTTACCTCTGATTCTCTCGTCTATAGGTGATGGTGAATCTCCCTTTAAGCTAACGGGTTGAAACATTTTTTACTCCTCTTTTAAATTTAGATCGATTTCATTTTGATTCGCTTCGGCATTTGAAGGCTCTAGTTTAACTTTTTCTGCTTTGTTTTTCGACTCTTCGACAGATTGAATAGGCAATGTTAAACTCACTGGAGTTCCTATGTGAATTAAATTACCTTCTAATTCCTGTTCAATTGATGTATAACTATTTACGCCCAATACAGCGAAATCTTGCATGATTGTTCCAGGCGAAACTATTGTGTGAGGTCCTACAACGCATGCCTTTCCAATCTTTACTTTTTTAATTAGGATTTTGTCTTGATAAATTAAATGTGAAAAAATGCAAATATTTAATGAAGTCATCGTAAAATCACCAATTTCTATAAACAAAGGATCTACATACCCTTCATATAAAACTACACTTTTTCCAACCCGAGTACCGAAAAATCGATAAACAACAATATCAATCCAAGGCAAAGGTAAAGCTCTTGCCAACCATATTGGGAAATATGCCACCCAAAACCTCCTATGCATGTACTTCCAGTCCTTACTTCCTCTCTCAAAAATTCCCTCTCGGGGTGGAGAAAGTTTGTTCAGTAGTTTAAAAATTCCGGCAGAAAATAATATGATTGTAAATGTGAATAGTAAAATATTACCATATATATTTAGAGGAAGCAATAACCAATAATACCACTCAGCTTTTAACCCAAAAGAATAAAAATCGCTTCCAGTTAAAAGATAATATAGACCATTGATAAACCATAAGTTAACAAGAAATAAAACTATACCCCCTACAAACAATTGTACAATTATAATCAAAGAAAAAGGGGTTTTGTAAACTCCAGATGTAGATATAAAATCCATTTCAAATTTGGAGTAATTATCTCTCTCCATTTTGATCAATTCTAATCTGATAAGTTATTATTATTATAATGTAACAACCGTAAAATAAATAAATTTTACACAATTTTTACTTTAAAGTATTGTTTTTTATAAAAATAGATTTTTAAAACAAACTTATTATAGTTATTATAAATATAAAAAATTAATAACCAAAAAAATCAAAATTCATACATAAAGTGAAAAACAATGTCGATAGACTGGGCTAAAGCAGAAGAAAAACCTGATAAGAAGCAAGCCGTAGAAGGAAGGTTCTTATTAGACTTAAGAGCGAAAGTTAATGATTTAGAAAAACAACTTAGCGAAACTAAAAATGATTTTAATGGAACGCAAAGTAACCTTAAAGCTACTGAGGGAAAACTCGAGGCTGCTACAAAAGATCTTAATAATACTAAATCTGCGCTCGATAGCACCAAAACTGAGTTAAATGAAACTAAATCGATGTTAGAACAAGTTAACGGCAAACTGGAAGACAAAATACAAACTGTAAATAATTTGAATTCTGAAATTGAAGGCTTGAAATCTAATCTCGAAAACGTAAATAGTAAAACAAGCGAACTTGAAGCGAAATTAGAAAGCAAAGAGCAAGAATTCGAAGCAACTATCTCGAGTTTATCTTCAGAGCTAGACGCATCTAAAGCTCAAATAAATGGGTTTCAGGACCAATTAGCCGAAATTCAAAGCTCAAACTCAGAAAACGAGATAAAAGTTGATTCTCTAACTTCTGAAATTCAAGAATTGAATAGCAAACTTACGAGTACCCAAGAAGAAAACACGAAATTGAACGAACAATTAATGGAATTAAATAACTTATTGCTACAAAAAGACACCAATATTCAAGAGTTAGGTAGTAATTTAGGTGTTAAAGAAAAACTAATCGAAGCTCAAACTGCTCATCTAGAGGAAGTTGAAACCGAATTAGGCGAATTAAAACCTCCAGAAATGGGTACGGGTGGTTTTGCTAGCGACGAAAGGACAACTTGCCCCATGTGCGGATCAGTAGGAAAAGAAATCAAGCAAATTGAGGATAAATCAAAAGTCTTGTCTTATGTTGGCCATATACCCATGTATGCTAAAAAACATGTATGTAAGAAGTGTGGCTACGAATTCTGAATTCTGAATTATTATTTCTTTTATTTTTCTTATCTAATTTTTAATATTTATTGATTGTTAAGAGCTAATTTAATAGCTAGAGGAAAATTTATTTCTCTTTTATCGATAATAAACAATTAATTAAAAAAAAATAATTAATTGCTTTCTTTTATATCTCTTTCATCGATAATTAAAGACTGGATCGTTAATAATATCCCAAACAGCCCAAGTATTTTTACGGCCCTTTTTTTACTATTCTTCCATCCAAATAATAATTTTTTTCATTAATATCAAAAATAATATTAATTTCTATAATTATTTGAAATGTTTTTGCATTAAAAAAAAATTAATTAGAAAAAAAAGATATTTTTAATTTTAGACTCTTGCTTTCTTTTGTTCGTGAATTTCCTCGAGTTTTTCTTTGATTTCCTTAAGCTTTTCACCGTGTAAGGGGTATTTGTATATTGCCAATATGGCAATTAATAGAGCTATGGCTGGAAATACAAATATTAACACTTTTAATCCTAAGACAACTTCTGGAGTTACAAGAGACGGTTCAAAGGTTGTCCAACCAACAGTACTAAAAACTGTGCTTATGGCTAAAATTACTAAAATATTAGAAAACCTAAGGACGAAAGCATTTACGCCATAAAATCCCGCTTCTCTACGCATTCCTGTAGCAATTTCGTCTTCGTCTACGATATCCGCAACAACTAGATCAATAATATACAATGAGCCAGATAAACCCATCCCTATAAAGAAGAAAACAATCAACCCTGATATGAGTTCATCTATAAACATTAAAGGAAACAGTGATAATATCCAAACAGTCATTGAGATCATCCACGCTTTTCTATTACCGAATTTACGAACAATTGGTCTCCACAAGAATGTAATAAAAATCGTAGCTGAAATAAACGTTAAACCTAAAAGTAGTGAAGCCATGAATGCGTCTGATTCATTTAAAACGAATTTTGCATAGAGTGGAACGAGAGTAGGAAGCATACCAAATACAAACCAATTTGATGTTTCCGAAACGATATACCATCTAAAAGATTTACTCTTAAAGCAAAATTTTATAGTTTTAAAGAAACCAAATGCATTCTTATAATCTTCTCGAAATTCTTGTTTTTCTTTTGGACCAAATAGAAGAAAAATTAATGCCCCCACGATTACAATTATTCCGGCT
Source organism: Promethearchaeia archaeon (assembly GCA_029856105.1). Taxonomy (GTDB): domain Archaea; phylum Asgardarchaeota; class Lokiarchaeia; order Sigyniarchaeales; family SOKP01; genus SOKP01. The sequence goes on from JAHQWH010000135.1 coordinate 6,445, forward strand.
ATTATTCCGAACAATTGATATTCAGGTAACGCTGTTGGAACAGAAAAATCTGATATTATTAGTCCAGGCAATATAAACGCAAAAATTAAGCCTATAATTGAGAAAATTTGACGAACATTATTTGCTTTCGTTCGTTCTTGCTCGGTCATGAAAACTTCTGGAAAAAGTGACGTCAGATTTAAACTGAAAGCAGTGTAAAATAGTTCAAAGACGAGAATAATCATTAAAAAATAGTAGAAATTACCAACTTGATTTATTGGACCGACAGGCAACGGAGGTGTAAACAGAAAATACATTACTACCGCCAAAGGTACGAAAAATACAACAATATAAGGCAAACGGCGACCCCATTTTGTGTGAGTTCTATCTGATAAATATCCTATTAAAGGGTCGTTAAACATGTTCCAAACCGTCCATATAAAATATCCTAGAGTGATTAACCATATATTTATTTGAACTACAGTAAAATAAAATGTAAAAATTAAAAGAATAAATGCTTGGTAGGCTGTTACATCACTTATTTGACCAAAACTATAGAAAAACGCTTTTTTAAGAGTTCCAGATTCTTTTTTACTCAAAAATCATCACCAATTAATCAATTTTAATAAATTTGTAATTAATTAATTAAATTCAATTTTTTCTTTAATAAATGTTTAGTTAAGATATATTTCATTAATCATAATAAAATTAAGAGATTTAAATTTTAAATCTTTTCATCATCCTATATATACTTAGTATAATCGCGTTAACACCGCCCCCACTTTCGCTTTGTGCACCCACAAACCATAAATTCTCAATTGGAGTCTTGTGAGGAATACCTTGTTTGCCCATGATTGGTGCTATTCCACCAAAAGCGTGATGATCTAAATTAGTTCTTTGCCGAAAATCTTCTGGAGTCATAATTGTTTTAGTTTTGATGTGGTCTCGAAGGTTAGGAATCCTTTTCTCGGCATATTCTAACAGTTTATCAGCGTATTCTTCTTTTTTCTCCTCCCAATTTCCTTCTTTTAATGAATCTGGACAAATCGTATATATAGTTATCGCATTATGATCTGGAGGAGCCATCGATGGAGAATGAAATGAAGGGACATGTACTACAAAACCATCTGCCCCTTCGTGATAAATTCCTTTTAGGCAGCGTTCTACTCCTCCCTCAATATCGTATGTCCCATAATAATAAGTACACACTTCTGATAAGTAGGGCGACGGGTTATAATCTACACCTATATGAACCATAAATACAGAATCCATTAAAGAAATATTTTCGACATCCTCTAAAAATTCTATAGGTAAATCTTTATTTTCAATTAGCTTCAGAAATGTTTCTTTCGCCCCTCCGCTGGCAATTATTAAGTCTGCAGGGTGTGTTTGGCCGTCGTCAGTTCGTAAACCTGCAACCTTATTGTTTTCAACGAGTATTTTTGAAACCAAACTATTTGTTAAGATTTTTCCTCCTTTTTGTTGAATATTTTTGCTTAATGCGTCAATTAAAGAACTAATCCCTCCTAAAACATTAAAAAGATGTAAATGCTCAGATTTTTTCGTTAATTTTTTTGGCATTCGTTTATCGTAAAAAGGTTCTGGATTTAAAGCGAAAACCCCGAGTCCAATAAACTGAGTTGGTTTTACGAAAAAATCTGCCAATATAGAGATAAATATGCTTTGAAGCTTTTTGGATTTAAAGAGATGATCCATTAATTTTTGAGCGCTCCAATTTTTTTTGGTAATCAAAGGGAGTAATGTTAGTAATAGAGAAATTTTATAACCAAATTTTCTTATTCCTTTTGCTTTTTCCATTTTACGCGCGATTGTCATTAGTTTCATAAAGCGCAGATAATATTTCCAGTATTTTGATAATCCTTTAGCGTCCTCTGGAAAAAGTTCCCTTAACTTATCCATTCTCCATTTAAGCCCTTCATACTTCTCAGGCCGTTTTATTTCAAAATCGGGGAAAATATATGTTCGATCGTCCTTTATCACTTCAATTTGATCCAATACTCCCAATTCTTTAAGTACATCACCAACGGGTTCTCCTGCCCCTATCCCCTCGAGTAGAAGTTGCCCTAAATCCCATTTATATCCGTTCTTTTCGAATGAAGCAGTAACACCTCCAATTTGATTAAATTGCTCAAAAATAGTGACTTCATGGCCATTCTTTACTAAATATGCCGCAGAGGTTAACCCTGCGATACCAGATCCAATTACACATACTTTCATAGAATTTTCAATTTCAATAATGAATTTTAATGATTAACACAAGTCTAATATCAAAATAATTAATTTTAACAATACTTTACTTAATAAATATTTAGTACAATAAAAAAAAAAGTTAAATTTTTGATTTTTTTTCTTGATGAATTTCGTCGCGTTTTTCTTTAATTTGTTTTAAATATTTACCATCTAAAGGGTAAAAATATATCGCAATAATAGCGATTAACAGAGATATTACGGGATAAATGACCATTAAACTCCTTAGTTCAAATTCTGGGATGGTAATCGGATTGAATTTAGCCCAATCAGCAATAAGAAACACAGGTCCTATAATTAGAAAAACAAACACAGTCGCAAATCGTTGAAAGAAGATGTTAATGCCGTAATATCCCCCTTCACGTCGTGTCCCTGTTTTTACTTCGTCTTCGTCCACAATGTCTGCAATAATAATATCAATTATGTATAAAGAGCCAGCTAAACCTATTCCAATTAAGAAGAATACTATAAATGCTACTACTTCCATACCAGGCCCTAGAAAAAATAGCGGAATTAGAGTTATAATCCAAATTGTCATTGAAATTAACCACGATTTTCTCGGACCTAATTTTTGAACCAATGGTTTCCAAAGTATTGTCATAAAAAGTCCAGCAGATAAAAAACTAACGCCTAACAAAAGCGAGATCATGAAAGGGTCTTCAAAACCTAAAATAAATTCACCATAAAGGGGAGCTATCACAGGAATCATCCCATAAACAAACCAATTAGCGATTTCTGCGGGAATGTAACGCATGAAGCTCTTGTTTTTAAAACTATATTTTAAAGTGTTGAAAAAATTAGGAGCACCTTTATAATCCTTGCGAAATTCTGTTCTTCCTTTTGGTGATAATATTAAGAAAAGTCCGCCAGCAATAATGACAATTATGGCAACAACTATTCCATAAGTAGGATATTCTCCAGGTAATGGGCTTGTATAGCTAGAAATAAACATGCCAGGCAAAAGGAAGGCTGCAAGCAATCCAACAATAGCAAAAAGTTGTCTTACATTATTACCTTTCGCCCGTTCTTCCTCAGTTATAAAAATTTCTGGGTACAAAGAAGTATAATTTATGTCATACATTGTAAAAAATAATTCAAATACAATGATTATAATCATAAAATATATGAAATTTATAGTAGGATCGGTGATACCTATTGAAGCTAGTGGTGTAAACAATAGAATCATAATCACTGCTATCGGAATTAAAGAAATCATGATCCAAGGGAATCTACGCCCCCATCTAGTATGAGTTTTATCCGATAAATATCCGATAAATGTGTCGTTAAAACTATTCCATATCGACCATATGATAAAACCAAGAGAAATTAACACCAAGTTGATTCCAACGACAGCAAAGTAAAACGTAAAAGTCAAAAATGTAAATGCTTGGTAAGAGGCTATATCCGCGATTTGGCCAATACTGTAGGAAACTGCGCGTTTATACGAAAATTTTGTTTTTTCAATTCTTTTTTCAGTTTCGCTCATAAATTACCAATAAAATTTTTAATTAAATTGATCTTATTTCTTTTCTTTCTTAATAAACTTTTATTAAAGTTCAAATTAATAACCTCTTTATTATCAAGAATTTTCATTATATCCCTCAAAAATTACCTCTAAATTACAATAACATCTATATATCATTCATTAATTATTTACCCATAAGGATTAAGAAAAATTAAAACATCATATTGGTGATTTCATTGAGTGTTAATATCCAATACATGAAACAATTATTCAGCATATACAGACGGCATTTCTTCTATTTGATGAAAAAAACCGTGCTTAATTTCTACTTTCAATTAACAACAATGGAAGATCTCATAAAAAATATGAATTCAGTTCTTGAGCAAAATAACTCTTATATGACATATTTCATCGCATCTTATCTTCTTGAAGATCATCCTGAAAGAGTAGCTATTTTTAAAAATTCAAAGCATTTGGCCCTACCACATGGTTATAAACATTTCAATCTCCGAGAATGTTCTGAAAATCTAGCACTTCGCGAAATTGTGAAAGCTAAGGAAATTTTTGAGGCTTCTGGACTTGAATCTTGGTGTTTTCGAGCCCCCTATGCCAGAAATACATTCAGTAATCTTGGAAAGAATAAATTTTATCAAGTTCTCTATGAAACGGGTTATAATTGCTCAAGTTCCGAACTTAAAAATTCTCCGCCTTGGAAACTTATTAATTATAAAATTCCCGAATTTGTTATAGGAGGACCGAGGGATGATCAAATAATTGATAAATCAGGTATTTGGGATGTAAAAATTATCGCTAAAAAATTTATAAGATTAATTCTCAATACAAAAGGATCGTTGCTAATATTCGATATGCATCCTATTCGAATGGGGCAGAAAAGGTTCCTCCCCGCATTAGATGCGATCTGTAAATTTGCGAACAAGGATCCTAACTCCATCTTGATTGATTTTAAAACTGCAGTTAATTCATATCAGGAAGGTCAGAATGAAAATTTTATTTGCATTACTGGGGATATTGATACTTGGACATATTTTGATTACATCAAAAGATTAAAATAATAAACAATTTAGATAATTGAATAAAAAATAAAAAAAATGAGAAAGAGCATGACCAAATTATCGCGTGAGCAAGAATTAGAACTTCGAAAAAAACTAACCGAGATTAAAAGAAAGAGGAGAAAATCTCAATTTGGTAGATTAATGGTTCGATTAATGAATATTTTAGCAAGACATGTGCCAGGCGGATATTTTAGAGCACGCTTGCATAAAATAAAGGGGGTTGTTGTTGGTGAAAATGTTTGGATTGGAGAAGAGGTTTATATCGATAATGAGTTCCCCTTTTTAATTTTTCTTGAGGATAATGTTGAGATCGCAGCTTATTCCATGATCATGGCACATAGCAGAGATCTTCATCTCCTAAAACCCGGAAAGTATGTATCAAACTTGGGATATCCTCCTTCTCCTGTTCGAATTAAGAAAGGGGCTTGGTTAGGATTACATAGTATTGTATTAGGTGGCGTAACCATTGGTGAAGGATCTGTAATAGCCGCAGGAGCAGTCGTTACAAAAGACGTACCAGACTTCGCTCTTGCAGGTGGGGTTCCTGCAAAAGTATTAAAATATTTACCTGGTTCTCCAAATTATGTAGAAAAAACATGAGGGAGAGACAAATGAATGAATTCCTGACTAAATAATAAGATTTGAATAGATTTAAACGAATTTTTGCCTTAATTTGGAGTGGATTAGGATTTCTTTTTAATTTATTTTTTCTTCTGTGCGGATTTACATCTATTATCACTTACTGCTAATCGTTTTAGTAAAATTTTGGGAATGTAAAAACTTGGAAAAGAGATTTGGAGAATCTTATAGAAACTATAAAAACAAAATTTCTTTTCTAATTCTTTTACCAGAAAAGCACTAAGAAGAAACTTTTATTAAAGAAATTATTATAATCCTATACTGATATACTCCATAAATAAATGGTTAAAATGGATTTAGAAAAACTCTTTAAACCAAAATCAATGGCAGTAGTGGGTATTTCAAAAAGAAACCCCCTTAGCCCAGGAAGAATTGTTTTATTAAAAAACGAGTTTGAAATGAATGTTGAGGTTTTTGGAATTTATCCAACGGGAGGGGATATTGAAGGCATTCAATTGTACGAAAGGTTAGATAAATTACCTGAGATTCCAGATCTCCTCGTTATTGCAGTTGGACCTGACGATACTTTAGGATACATCCAAGACTGCGCAGATCTAGGGATTCCTTCAAGCGTGATAATTAGTGGCGGTTTTGCTGAAGTCGGGGGGAAAGGTAAGAAAAGACAACAAATGTTGGAGAAAATAGCTTTTGATAATAATATAGCCGTTCTTGGTCCTAATTGCATTGGAGTCTATGCTCCTCCTTTAGTAGATACCATTTTCTTACCTACAGAGCGTATCACGAGACCGCCGAAAGGTTCTGTGGCATTAATAAGTCAAAGTGGAGGAGTATTGGTGGACCAATTTTTCAATAAGTTCAAAGAGAGAAATATAGGCGTATCTACCGCAGTTTCCATAGGAAATCGAGCGGTTGTTGACGAAACAATGCTATTAGAATATTTTAGCAAGGTCGACAAGGAAACAACAAACATTGCGTTCTATTTAGAAGGGTTTAAAGAAGGAAGAGCAAGAAGATTTTTGCAATTAGCAAAAGAATCAGAAGATACTGTTGTAACTTTCTTTGGAGGTAAAACTAGGGAAGGAAAAGTAGCTACACAGTCGCATACAGCTAGTTTAGCCGGAAACTATAAAATCCTATCAGCAACATTGAGGCAATATCAAATTATACAGGCTAATTCTGAAAGAGAGCTATTATCGAGCTTAAAAGTCTATGATGTATTATCCCACAGAAAAAATCCGTTTGGGAAAAATGTTATAACCTATGGAGATGTCGTGATTGTGTCCGTTTCTGGAGGCCACGGAGTAATTGCATCCGATATGTTGAAAAATTATGGTTTGAATGCAGTTCGACTTGAAAGGCAAGAGAAGAAAGACTTAAAAGAGCTTATGAATCCCGCTGCCCGAGAAATTGCATCTTTTAATAATCCAATAGATTTAACAGGTTCAGTGATCGATACCGATATTGAAGATATAGTAAGATATTTATCGGATGTTGAGCGAATTGAGTGTATAATATTACTACTGCTTCCTTATCCTCCTAACATCTCGTTTCAAATAGGTCGAAGGATAGCTAATATTGTTTCTACAAAAAATAAGCCCGTCGTATGTTTTATTCCGTACGTTCCAAAATACGCTTTAATGATCGAATCCCTTGAACTCGCGTACATACCTACTTTTCATTCCATTAAGGAAACAGTTCAAGCGGTTTCTGCGCTTAAACATAGAACGCGAATTGATAATGTTAAGAAAGGAAATCTTTTTTGGGACCAAAACCCCAAATAACTCTTAATTTATTTTTTTAAAAATTTATAGGAAAAAAGATTACAAATTTTCTTAAATTAAACTGTAATATAATAATTAAAGAATTTCGCTTAAAATGTTGATAAAAATATGGATAACCGTGTTGGATGGATAGGAACAGGCGTTATGGGTAAGTCTATGTGTGCTCATATTTTAAAAGCTGGATATAAAGTTTCAGTATATAATCGAACGAAAGAAAAAGCTAAAGAATTGATTGATATGGGCGCTGTTTGGTGTTCAAATCCTAAAGAAGTTGCTGAAAAGAGCGATATCGTTTTTACCATTGTTGGCTTCCCTCACGACGTCGAAGAAGTTTATCTAGGTGAAAAAGGAGTTCTAAAAGCGATAAAAAAAGGGTCAATTATAGTTGATATGACAACTTCCGAACCTTCTCTTGCTCAAAGAGTATATGAAGAGGCAAAAAAGATAGGCACATCATCTATCGACGCCCCTGTATCTGGAGGAGATGTTGGCGCTAAAAACGGAACATTAGCAATAATGGCTGGTGGTGATAAAGAGACGTATGAAAAAGTATTCCCTTTTTTCGAGTTAATGGGTAAAAATATCGCATATATGGGAAAAGCAGGAGCGGGGCAACATACTAAAATGAGCAACCAAATTCTCATTGCCTCTACTATGATAGGGGTTGTAGAGTCCTTGTTATACGCTTATAAAGCAGGAAATGATTTAGGTGAAGTAATAAATGTTATTGGGAAGGGTGCTGCTGGTTGTTGGTCGATAAACAATCTTGGTCCCCGAATTGTAAAAGGTAATTTCGATCCAGGCTTTTTTATTAAACATTTCATAAAGGACATGGGCATTGCGTTAAAAGAAGCGAAAAACTTGAATTTATCACTACCAGGTTTAGCTCTAGCTTATCAATTTTATATTTCAGCCACAGCTTTAGGATTAGAAAACCTTGGAACCCAAGGACTATACAAAGTTCTGGCTAAAATGAATGGGATTTAAATCAATTATATATCATTATTTTCTTTAATTATATTATACCCCCTATAATCGTTGAAATCTGTTTTTTATTTCTATTACTAATACAAACACTTCATATTTTTGAAGAATTAAGCATGGGGATCTATCAAACAATAGAATTTCTTACTATAAAGAAGTATCTTTTTGTATCCTCAATAATAACGAGTCTTTCAATGTTAACTTATATAGCTATAATATTAGAATTAGTTATTGGATACTTCTTCGGGATATTAGTCTCAATTTTCGGGATATTTAACTTTATTATTCATACATTAGGATTTATCATGAAAAAAAAGACGAAAGGAACGATTGCTGCGGGTTTTTATACTGGGATCGTCTTAGGAATCTTTGGCGGCGTTAATTTATTTCTATTAATCCAGCTTTTAATATAAAAGCCGTAAGAATAAATAGACCACTCGTAAATTTAACGATTTAGATGTGATTTTTTACTCTTTTTAATCGCATTCGAATTAACTTCTCGATTTCTTTTAACTTTTGCAGTTGAGTCTCCTCGCAGAAAGCGTAGGTTATCCCTCCAGCACCTGCTCTTGCAGCTACTTTTCCATACTCTAATTAATAAGAGGCTCATTATAGCTTGTTAAAAAGACGGTCAAGATTTTAAGGATTTTATGGAAGAATTTAACAATTTTACAAAAAATACAACAAAAACACATCAAAAATCAAAAAAATAAACCAATAAAAAATGAACGAACTTAGAGGATTGAGAGTAATTAATGACTATAGGGATGCTTTTTAATTACTTTTACACTCATTTTAATGTATTTCTCAATGTCTTTTAAGTCCTTACGTTGTTGTTGTTCACAAAATACATAAGCTGTACCTCCCGCACCTGCTCTTGCAGTCCGTCCAATGCGATGCAAGTAAGTATCTGGCACATCGGGCATGTCAAACTGGATGACGTGTGAGATGTCATCCACGTCAATGCCGCGCGAAGCAACATCAGTAGCTACTAATACTCGAGTCTTTCCGTTACGAAATGATTTAAGCGCAGCTTGTCGGGCAGTTTGTGATTTATTTCCATGTATGGGTAGGGCATTTATCTTCTTCCTTTGCAAGAACTTGACAATTCTATTTGCACCGTGTTTGGTACGCGAAAAAACTAATGCTCGAGTGACGTTTTTATCTTTTAGTATATGTTCCAACAGTGCTTGTTTCTTCTGTTTCGATATAATGAAGGCAGCCTGCTTAATGATATCCAATGTAGGATTCTCGGGGGATATATTAATTCTGACGGGATTTTTCATAATATTTTTTGAGAGTTTTATTATTTCATTAGGTATTGTTGCAGAAAAGAGCAAGGTTTGACGGTTCTCTTTAGGGATCAACGCGACAATTTTGCGAATATCGTGTATGAAACCCATGTCCATCATCCTGTCACCTTCGTCTAGAATCAAAACCTCAACATAACCGAGGTTTATATGGCCTTGCCTGATCAAATCAAGTAATCTACCAGGAGTTGCAACCAAAATGTCTACTCCCTGTTGTAACTTTTTCACTTGTGGGTTTTGTCCAACCCCTCCATAAACAACAGTATTTCTTAGTCCAGTATATTTTCCATAAATATTAAAACTGTCTTTAATTTGGATTGCAAGCTCTCTTGTAGGAGCAACTACTAAAACACTGATTTTACGCTTGGTTTTCATGCTATTGTCGTTCTTTATACTAACTAATCGTTGCAAGACAGGAAGAGCGTAAGCAGCAGTTTTTCCAGTCCCTGTCTGAGCACAACCTAGCATATCTTTTCCATTCAATATAATAGGGATTGCTTGAGCTTGAATTGGTGTCGGAGCCTCATATCCCGAATCTCTTACTGCCTGTAAAATCTTAGAGTCTAAATCAAGATCAGCAAATTTTAAACCACTATCAATTTGGTTGTATTGTAATGGTTTATTTTTTTTTGATATCCTAGATTGCACAACTTCTTCTAACCGTGTTACTTCAATAGCAGCAAGACCTTTTTTTTGTGGTTGAATTGTGAAAGTAAGACAATCACCACTGATGATACTATTATCTTCGTTTGGTTGCAGTGCAGTATGGTGTAAAAAAATATCCTTACCATCCCTATCAAGGGTTATAAATCCAAACCCTTTCTTCTCATCATACCATTTGACCGTTCCGGTCATTCTTTGTGTTTCTTTTAACATTTTTATTCATACTATTCTTTCTTTTATGGGTATAACCTACTCATATATCATTGTTTTATTATGGATAAATCTATGAGCGGGAATATTCACTAAAATAATTAAATACCCCATCTCAAAGGAAGAAATTAGAATTGATGCATTTATCAAAAAAGCATCATTTAAATCGATGAATAAATCTTCAATATTAAGAAGTAATAATTACTAAAAAATAACCCAATATTTAGTAAAAAAGAGTTACATCACCTTTATAGTTTAAGTATTCAAAAATTCAATAGTAAATATTTCAGATTTTCTCCCAGATAACCATTGAAAATGTTCTACAATTATTATTAACCATAATTTTCAGTCATATAGTTATCAAAATGTTGTAAGGCATCAGGTAAGTTCTTTCGACCAAATCCAATTCTAAAATGAGATGTTCCATAATCAAATTTAGTGCTTGGCATCAATAGCACACCCTTTTTTTCTAATAAATCAAGACAAAATTCTTCAATATCTTGTTCAATTAACAGCCTTGGAAAAGCAATCGAACCTGCTTTAGGTCTCACCCAAGCTACATATTTACAATATTTTTCGAAAAATTTATCCAGGAGGTTCAGATTTTTATTAATAATGTCCAAATTCCTGTTAATAATTTTGTCTTTATTACGTAAAGCCAATATTGAAAAAAACTCGCTTAAAGCACTATTGCAAATAGTAGTATAATTCTTGAAAGAAGCGATTTTTTTGAAAAGTGCTTTATTTTTTGTTGCAATCCATCCAATTCTTAACCCAGCAAGGCCAAATGCTTTTGACATCACATTTATTGATATTCCTTTTTCGTAAAGGTCGCAAGCAGATGGTAATCTGTCGGCTTTTTTATACTCCAAAAATTTATAAACCTCGTCAGAAAGAACATAAATATCGTTTTCTTTAGCTATTTTAAATATTTTTTCGTAATTTTCTTTTGAAATGAGGTACCCTGTTGGATTATGTGGAAAATTTACAACAATACATTTAGTAGAATTTTGGATGTTTGATTCTAAAAATTTCAAATCAAGTTCCCAATTGTTCTCATCACTCATTATCCACTTAGTTACCTTACATCCTATAGCGTTAGCGATTTCGTATAGCGATTGATAAGCAGGATATTGAACGATCACATGATCTCCTTTCTTTAATAAAACATTCATAAAAACAAATATTCCTTCTTGAGCTCCAGAAAAAACGTTTATCTCTTCTGGTTTGATGTCGCTATACAATTTAGAGATTTCTTCTCTTAATAAAGGATTGCCAAGAGATTCAGTATAACCCAGCCAAACCTTTTTAAGTTCTCCTAAGGAATCCTTTTCTAAAGTTAATAGTTCCTCTACGCTAAATGATTCGCAGTCTGAAGAACATAACGAGTATTCAACTGTAAATTCATACTTAGCAAAATATTCTTCTAACTTGAAGTCCTTAATTCTCATTTCATTAAAGAATTAAGATTGGTAAGATTTAAAACTAGGTAACATCGATAATTTTTTCAATTTGTTTGATTGATTTTTCTACATATTCATTATCATTTATCGTGAGTTCGATAGCATTTTGGGGGCAAAATTCAACGCACCGACCACACCCCCTACATTCTTCACTAATTTCAGCACGATTATTAATTATATGAATCGCATCAACAAAACAAATTCCCTTCAAACAGGTTCCGCATCCGATACACCTTTCAGTCACCTTTACACTTACTCCCGGCATTTTGTGTACTTTGGAGCCAATCTTAGGCGCCAAAACAGGGGCGATACGCCATAGGCAACAGCAAGGGCAGCAGTTACAAATACTGAGGAGTTTTAAACCCGGGCTTACGCCAAGCCATTGTTTATCTAATCGATTTCTTCCTATCATATGCACTAAACCAGCTTCTTTACATTTTTTTATATGGTCTAGTGCTTCTTCTTTTGTGACAAGTCGCCCTAATTGAGGATTAATACCTAAAACGGCTTCTCCCAGAAATAAACAGCCTAGATTAATAGGATAGTCTTTACATTGCATTGATTCTCTACAAATGCATACATTCATTATCCAGTGATATTTAGCTTTATTAATGAAATAATCTAAAACCTTCGAGGGTAGGACCATGTCCGATTCCTTCTCTACTTCTATATTAATAGAAATTATTTTATCTTGCGTTAAATAAAAAATATTATCTCCTTTAAACAGCAAAAAGTCAATAAATTTTCCAACGATTGGAACTCTTGTTAATTTTGCTATTAATTTAATATTAGGAAAAGTTTTTTCCAGCAAATTTACGAACCATAACGGTCTCGCCATTTTATCTTCAAACCTACTAATTCTAAAATATTTTAATTTTAATTTCTAATAATCTGTAAGAAAAATTAAACTAATTTAATAAAACATTGTATCTAGTTTTTCTTTCAATTTATGCGGTGGAAATTTAGGCTCTCTATCGAAAGTTAATAAACCATTAATTTCTTGAAATTGATCGTAAAGCTCAGTATAACAAAATCCATGAATCCATTCCTTTCTTGCGTCGAATTCTTTAAGTAATGCTATTACTCTTTCAAATAAAATTTCAGAGTCTTCTATTAATCCACCATAACCCCATTTCTTTTCAACTTTTTCTTTGAAATCATAACCAAATCCTCCTATTTCACTGTAAATAATAGGTTCACCTTTGTATTCATATGTTTTTAAATAGGTTTTTGGAACCGAAACTTCATGGCTCCTAATTTCTTCTTCTAATGTTGCTGGTAAAAAGTTAGTTGTCGAATAAAAGTGTCGGGTACACACATCATTATTCTCCGTATGCCACCATCCATCGTCATCTATAATTAATCTAGTAGGATCAATTGATTTTATTAAAAAATATAATGAAGATGTATAATAACCTCTTTTTGGATCCCTTTCGGCTCCAGAGACGCCCCAACCTTCATTCAAGGGTGCCCAAACAATAATCGAAGGATGATTATAATCTCGCTCAACTTCAGCTACAAATTCGTTAATAAGTTTAAGTTGCGATTTCACAGAGAAACGGTAAGCATTACCAATCTCTCCCCACACTAAAACGCCCATTTTATCGCACCAATACAAAAATCTAGGATCAAAAGCTTTTTGATGTGTTCTTAAACCATTAAATCCAAAATCTAAAACATATTGAATATCTTTTTTAATGTGATCATCAGAGGGAGGTGTATATAAGCTATCAGGCCAATATCCTTGCACCAAAAACAATTTTTGATATAAGGGTTTATAATTTAGCAAAATTTGCTTATTTTCATTCTCTTTTTCTGATATTGATATCTTTCTCATACCAAAATAACTTGATATCCCGTCATATATCTCACCTGTTTTCTCATTTTGAATTTTTAATGATAGATCGTATAAATTTGGATTTTCTACATCCCAAAGATGTAATAAATTGTTAGGTATTGCAACCTTGAATTTAAAACGCGATTGATTCTCATGGAACATATTTTTATGGAAAATTTCGATTCTTTCTTTACTAACTTTCTTATTTTTCTTTTTACCGATTTTCCCGATAAAATCCAGATTAATTTTATCTTGGGTGATTGTTTGATTATCGAATAAAACTTCTATGATAAGAAATAACTCTGAGAAACCTATCCCATTAATATTGATTTCAAAAATAACTTCAGATTTATCTATATCTGGTGTAATTTTTAAATCGTTTATTTGGTACTCTGGAGATAAATATTCCAACCAAACCGTTTGCCAAATACCAGATACTCTCGGATAAAAGATCGTCTCAATATCGGTTTTCCAGAACTGTTTACCTCTAAGAATCTCAAGATCTTGACTTGGATCTTCTACTCTAACAACTAAAACGTTAGTGTCTTCAAAATAATCCGTTATATCCAGCGAAAATCCGATATACCCTCCTTCATGAGAGCCTACATAATCGCCATTTAAGTATATTACACACCTATTATCAACAGCTCCAAAATGAATTAGCACCTTCTTTTTTTTAAATTGACTTGGGATTTCAAATACTCTTCTATACCATATTACTTCATGAAAAGAATTGTCTCCGATCCCACTTAATTTACTTTGGAAGCAAAAAGGAACTATTATTTTCTTATCAAAATTGTTTGCACTCTCTTTAAGGTACCAGCGTTCAATTAATCCTATATTTTTATCATCAAAAGCAAAGTCCCATTCTCCATTAAGATTTATCCAATTATCTGCTCTTACAAATTGGGGTCTTGGGTATTCCGGTCTAGGTATGTTTTCTTCGCCTAATTTTTCCATGAGAAAAAAAAATATATTATAAATAAAAACTTAACCAAATTTAATATTAATAAAAAATTCTGGAAAGAAAATAAAGAATTTTTCATTGTTATATAGAATATCTAAAGAAAAATGAACCGGTTGGAATTAACACTCTCAGCGATTAAGGATACGCCCGAGAAGATACCCTTTAACCCATTTATTATGCACCTTGCAGCCAGCTTGAACAATGTCGATTATAATCGCGAATACTGCCAAAAACCCGAAATTTTGGCTAAAGCCCAAACAAAATGCTCTGATATTTTTGGAATTGATCATGTGAATGTATCTACAGACGCATACCGCGAAGCTAACGCGTGGGGCGTGGAAATAGATTGGAAGAGCCATACACCTGTAGCAAAAACTTACTTGAAAATTGATGAATTTGACTCACTCGAAAAACCAGATTTAAATTCAAATCAGAGAATAATGAACAGAGTTAACGCAGTCAAACTATTGAACGAAAAAGTTGGAGGTGAACAATGCATTATCGGATGGATAGAGGCTCCCTTTGCCGAAATTTGTTGCCTATTCGATTTGGTAAATGTTCTGATGTTATGTAAGCATCAAGATTGGGAAAAAAGGATAAGAAATCTCATAAATCGAATACTACCAATACAAAAAGAGTTTGCTAAAATGCAGATCGAAGTTGGAGCGAATATTATTGGCGCTGGTGATTCCGCGATATCTCAAATTGGTCCAATGCGGTATGAAAAATGCTGTTTAAAGGCAACGAAAGAACTATTCGATGATATTCAGAGTAATATTCCGGTGTTGTATCATGTTTGTGGCGATAATTCGGTGATAGATAAGGAAGGGAGAGACATGCTTAAGTTAATATCAAATACAAACGCGGCAATTATAGATTTAGATTATCAAGTAGATTTAAAATTAGCTAAAGAGAAGATCGGGACAAATAATTGTATTAGAGGAAATACTAATACACAGATATTGGGAAGCACAACTTATTCAATTAGCGATGTTATTAGCGAAGTAGAAAAAACAATCGAATTAGGAAAACCAGGGGGGATGTTTATGTATGCCGCAGGATGTGAGTGGCCCTGGGAACCATTTTCTATGGCAAGCAGAAATTTAGGAATTGCAAAAACCTTAGTAGAGAAATTTGGAAAATATTAATATTGAACTTTTGAGTTAATTTTATAAAGATTTAAGTTAATTTTTTTAAATATTAAAGAAGTGTGTTGATTAGATATGAAAATTGATATTGAAGTTTTGAAAAAGTTAGAGAAGTCAATTGATACTTCCGATCCAGAAAAAGGAGAAGTACCGATAAAAATTTTAGGTTACGGTGAAATAAGCCTCGTTTTTGAGCTTTTGAATAACCCAGAGCAAATAGCCTATAAAAGGATTCCAATTTTTGATAATGAGACGCAAGTCGAAAGACACATTTGGGCATATAACGAATATAATAGACTTTTAAAAGAAGATGTGGGGCTAAATCTGCCTGAGTACGATGTAGCATGGTTTAAAGACGAAGAGGACAAAATTCAATTTTATTGCGTTCAAGAAAAATTCCCCGCAGAATCAGTAGGGAATAGGGTAATTCATCAATTGAGCGATCAAGACATTAAAACTTTAATTCTACTTGTAATGAGAGAAATGAAGAAAGTATGGGATTACAGCAAAAACTATAATACTATAGATTTAGGATTAGATGGTCAAATATCTAACTTTGCACTTATTGGTTTCGATCCTAACAATCCTAAAGTTGATCTTGATACAAAACTAATGTATTTCGATACGAGTACGCCAATGTTTAGGGTTAATGGTAACGAAGCAATGGAAGCTGTCCTATTTTTGAAAAGCGCCCCTTCATTTCTTAGGTGGTTATTAAAAGCTTTATTTCTTGAAGAAACTGTCGGGAGATATTACGATTGGAGGAAGGTTACAATTGATTTAGTCGCAAATTTCTTTAAGGAACAAAAACCCGAACTTGTCCCTGAACTGATTAACCTTGTTAATAAATTCTTCGAAGAAGAAGCAGGTGATTTCGAGATTGAGCCGTTAACATTAGAAGAAGTTAAAAAATATTACAAGAGCGACAGTAGTATGTGGGTTATTTTTCAAAGTGTGAGACGTTTTGATAGATTTCTTAAAACTAAAGTCTTTAAGAAAAAATATGATTTCTATCTTCCCGGCAAAATTGAGAGGTAGATCGCCAAAAAACTTGTAATATTAATGTTAATTTGGAAATTATCATGATTAGAGCATTTATAGCGATCGAATTAAAAGACAAAAAAACGATAGAGAAAATTCAGGCTTTCTCATCTCGATTAAAACAAAATCAGCCCAAACTTAAAGTAGTAGAATCAGAAAACCTTCATATGACCGTAAAATTTTTGGGAAACATCACTGAATCCGTGGCACCAAAAATTTATGAAATTTTGAAAGAAGATGTAAACGAAAGCATGTTTCAAGGAAAAACTATTGAATATAGTATTAGAGGAGTAGGTCAATTTAACAAATTCGCTGTTTTATGGGTGAAACTTATTGGAGATGTTCAATTTTTACAGCAAATTAAAAATACAATAGAACAACTCTTATCTGAGCGATTGAAAATTCAAAAAGATAAAAGAACGGAATTCAAACCGCATCTTACGATAGGAAGATTGAGAAGGGATAAAGTAAATTATAAAACTTTTGATGTGCTAAAAAAACTAATTAACGAGAATAAAAATCTCGAATTTGGCCCTTTTAATGTAAGCCATGTAAAGCTAAAAAAGTCTGTTTTAACGCCTACAGGGCCGATATATTCCGATTTGGTATATTAAATGAACGAAAAACCTATTAAAGCAATTATATGGGATTTGGACGGTACCTTAATACATTTTAAAATTAACTCGGTTAAAGCTCGAAGGAAGGCTATTAAAGTATTAAGAGTTTATGGGATACCAAAGGAAGACCTTTCAATTGAAATACCTATTTTAGAAAATGTTAAAATATCCAGAGTAATATTTAATGAGTTAGGGTTTTCTTCCGAAAAAATTAAAGAAATTATTAACGAAGTGAATAACGCCGTAATTCAAGTCGAACACGAAGCCGCCATTAAAGCGACTTTAACTCAGGGTATAGACCAGGTTTTAGAGTTTGCAAAAAAGAAAAGACTTAAACAAGCTGTTTTTACGTATAATACACATAGCAACGCAAGAATTTCACTGGAAACAGCAAGTATCTTTCACTACTTTGAAGTCATTGTAGGTCGTGACGATACTAAAAATCTTAAACCGCACCCAGATCATTTAAAACACATATGTGAGGAAATAGATGTAAATCCTGATCAAATTGTTGTTATAGGGGATACCGGGCGAGATATTGAAGCAGCGATTAACATAGGATCGCGTTCTATCGCTTTAAACACTAAAATTCCAAATTACTTGAAAAGAGAATTCTTCCAGAAAGCTAATATTATTATCGAACCAGAAGAAATTCCATCTAAATTAATTGAAGCCCTTGAAAAATTTTTATGACTAATAAAAATAAATTATAAATACAATTTAATCAATTATTGAAATAATTTTAATTAGATATTTAATTTATTAAATCATGAATATTACTTTCAAATTAGATGTTTTGAAACCACACAGTCCCGATAACGAACTAATCGGCCGCACTTTAATGAATACTGAGAGTGTTATGTATGTACAGATTAAGACAGACGAGATAGACCAAAAAACAACCTCAATTTTTCTAACCGTAAAAGGTACGGAAGATCTTACATTGGATTCAATAAGTGACATTTTAGAAAGCATGAACTGTGCCCTGCATTCGGTTGATGAAGTTATTATTGAAAAATAAAATTTTTATTATAACAAGATCCTTAATGTGAATTCTATTCCTTTAGAGTTCCGTTTAAATGATATAGTTTATAAAAATGTCATCACAAAACCCTCCTAATGTAGTAAAAATTCTCCAAGAACAAGGAGAGATTAATGACGAATTAGACTACGCAATAATGAGTTATTTGATTAAAAATAGAGGAGCGGGATACACTGCGTGTCAACCGCAGCTTGTTGAGCTTGAGGGCAATAAAAAAGCAATTAAAATGAATCTTGATAATACTTTTATAGATAGCGATAATCAATTGATGGGATTGGGGATTGTTGGCACCCTATATATAGAATTAGATGGTCTACAAGTTATTTACAGCACTTCCTCAGAAGATTTAGTAAAAAATATTGAAAAATTAAAGAACGCAGGAGTTCAACCTCAAACTAGACCAAAAGGTAAATATTAATCTAATTTAGTAATTTTTCTTCTGCTATTTTATTATGTTTTATATCAAATCAAAGATTACGTATAATAATGACTGATAACGAGAGTAATATAAAGCAACTAATTCAAGAATATCTATTAGATGAAGGTCTTTTAAGAAAAAAAATTCCAATTGATGATAAGAAACTAGAATTTGGCTTTCAATTTATCTTCCCACCTAGTCCTATAGCACAAAAAATGGTCGCTTTAAAACCTAAAAGTAAAGATTTAGTTATAATTTCTAACCCAATTCAAATAGCCCCTCAACAGGTAGATGCCTTAAACGCTTTAGAAGATAACAAAAAATTACAATTTTTCATGGATTTGAGAAAATTTTTTCTAATTCGAGATGTTTTTTTCAGGATCGATACTCAGAAATTTCGCTACGAAATAAGCGATCAAATTTTCCTTAAAAAAGACGGTACTATTTCAAAAAACTCTTTTTTTAAAAGCATACGTAAGGTATTTACATGTGCAGCTTATTCAAACATGATTTTAACTGAATATTGTATGGGCAAAATCAAACCCGGAGATTATTCTAAATCTAAAGATTTTACTTCAGATTTCTCTCTATATTCATAACAATTAATCTGATGAGTAGGTGAAATGTAATTTTCGAGAAGTGGCTACAAGCGTTAGGAAAATTAGATTATGTTCAAGGAAAAGCAAAACCTGATGTTGATTGTATTTTATGCTCTATCAGAATGAATGACGAAAGAGTAGTTTTATTAAAAATTTACGAAGATGAAATCTGCTTTGTTGTGTTAAACTTATATCCCTTCAATCCCGGACATCTCATGTGCGTTCCAAACCGTCATATCACAAAATTTACGGAATTAACTAAAGAGGAGCTTTTACATTTAAATAGAACGATTCAAGGTTTACAATTATTACTTGATGAATTATACCATCCAATGGGGTATAATATTGGAATTAACCAAGGAAAAGACGCTGGAGCAAGTATAGAACATTTGCATTTCCATTTAGTTCCAAGATATGGTTCAGAATTAGGATATATTGATATTGTTAGCAAAACGCGAATTGTCCCTGAGGGATTGGATTCCGTCAGGAAAAAATTAAAAGATAATATCGACAAATTTCTTAATAAGGAATTTTTTGATAAGTTTGAATAATTCTTAAAACCAAAAGATTTGTTACTTTTTATAATTTAATATAAGAACTTCTTTTATCTCTCCACGTTTGGAAGCTTTACTATTAATAACACGTTTAGCTCTTACTACATTTATAATATAATCTTCGTATAATACCATGATACTTTTATGACAAGAATTGCTTAGCATTACTTTACTTCCACGACTTGTCAATGTATCAATCACTTCTTTTAATTCAATTTGATTTTCTTCAGTAAAGTTTTCTTGTGTATAACTCGTGAAATTGGCTGTTTTTGATAAAGGAATATAGGGAGGATCAATATAAAAAAAAGTATTTTCATTGGCATAATCAACACATTTTTTAAAGGAATCATGTATGATTTCTACATTTTGTAAAACTTCATGAACAGCTCTCAAATTTTTTTCATGACAAAAATTAGGATTTTTGTATTTTCCAAACGGTACATTAAATTGACCCTTACTGTTTACTCTATATAATCCATTATAACAACACCTATTTAAGTAAATTGTTCTTGATGCTTTTTCAACATCAGACCATTCTTTAAATTCTTTAGTCCTATCTACATTTCTGATTGTATAATAATATTCTTCTTCATTCTTATGTAGTTTAAGTAATTCTATTAATTCATCTACACTCTCCTTAATTACTCGATATGCATTTATTAATACAGGATTATTATCTATTAAAACTGCATTTTCAGGTAGAAGATAAAAAAATAACGCTCCACCCCCCAAAAATGGTTCAACATAAGCTTCAATATCTTTAGGAAGAAAAGAATCGATTTGACTAAGTAATTGACGTTTTCCACCAGCCCATTTTAGAAAAGGAGAAGGAACATCAACAATTTTTTTGTTTTTCCTATTAATTTCTCTTTTTAATTTCCATTTAGTTTTTTTATCGTAATATTTTAATATTGAATAGTTCATCTTCTTTTTAAATTACTTTATTCCTTTATTATATTAATAACAGTTTTTTATATTATAATTGTTTAGCTCTCACTTTAGATTTTCTTATTTTCCAAGAAATTCAACGACAAAAAAACATCTTTTCTCATAATGGTTGAAAGGTTATTTAAATTCTTAATAACTAATTAATAAAAACATAATATATTTAAAAGAAAAATTGTATATTTTTCATTAGATTAATTTTTTAAATTTTCAATTTGAAGATGAATGAAATCAATTCCATAGATAATAATATTGATGATTCTGAAGAATCAGTAAGACGAGCTTTTGATTTTTTATTAAACCACTCAAGAATACCCGAAGCATTCTCAAAAGAAGAATTTAAAAGGTTTGCTAACTATCAAAATCCAAAGAATTTTAATACTTATTTTTCAAAAAAGTTTAGACATTTATTAGAAAAAGCACCAAATGAAAAAAATAAATATTTAGTAGCTGGTGTATTCAGGAAATACTCTAGATGGCATAAATTTAGAAGATATTACTCACAAAGTTCTAAGATTAAGGTGAATTATATCGAAGAATACTATGAAAAACTAATGATTTTTGATTTTTTTATACCTTTAACTAATGAAAATGATTTGAGATCATCATTAGATGAACTTTTTTACAGTGATACTGTGAAACTTATGTTAAATAAAATTCTTAAAAATGAACTTAATATAGTATTTCCGATAAAAAAAAAGGAATCTAAAGAACAATATATCGAGAGAATATGTGAGTGGATCTCTAAGAGATTTGGGGGATATTCAATTGGAACTGCTAGAGGTAGATTTAAAATAGATGATCTAAAGACTTTTGCTGAAGTAGCACTGCAAAAAACAAAAGGTTTTGATTATTTAATTGATGAAACAACTGCGATTGTACATTTTATTTTTCATGTTGGGCCCCCTATTAAAAATCAGGTTTTATTTAATATTGAGCAATTTCAAGAAGATTTAGATGAACATAATGATCAAAAAGAGATTGAATTAGAAGCTAATCAAATAAGATTTATTTTTAAGAATTTATTTGTTAGAAATATACTTGATTTAGTCAATGGTGAAGATGAGATTTGGATGCTTGAAAGTGGTATTAGAAATTGTTTATATATTTGGAAAAATGAAAACTTTCGATAAAATATACTTTTCGATAATCTCATATTAAGTGAAAATTAAATTATTGTATAGAAGATCTTAAAATAGTTGACAAAATAAAGAAAAAAAAAGATAAAAATTAGTATTAATCGATCTTTTGAGCTCATTTATCTATTAAAACCTCCCCATTAAAACTAATCAGAAAGTAAATATTTTACTCAGAAAAAAAAGAAAAAAAAATAAAGATTTTAATAATTCAGTTCTCTACCTTGTAGCCTTACGAATATCCGCAGCAGTTACACGTTTGCACAAATTCCCGAATTGGAAAATATTTTGCGCTTGTCCGCTTTGGTTATTTTAATAGCCTCTTTAGTTGCGTCTGCGGCTGTTTTTTCGAGAAAACCGATAAGTTTATCTAGAGCATCGGCAGCCACTAAATCAGCGCCTTCTTTTTTCATCAATCGCCGAATTGGTGCTTTAGCAATATAACTATCAGATT
>JAHQWH010000137.1 GCA_029856105.1 Promethearchaeia archaeon
GCAGCGGCAATTCTTGCGACAGGAATTCTAAATGGAGAACACGATACATAATCCAAACCTATCGAATGAGCAAACTTAATTGAGCTCGGCTCGCCTCCATGTTCACCACATATCCCTAGTTTTAAGTCCGGTCTAGTTTTTCTGCCTAACTCAATAGCTATTTTCATTAACTTACCTACACCGTCTTGATCTAAGAATTCAAAAGGATTTCGTTCTAAAATTTCTTTATTTAGATATACCGGAATGAACTTTCCTTCAGCGTCGTCTCGACTAAATCCAAAGGTCATTTGAGTTAAATCGTTAGTACCAAACGAGAAAAATTCGGCTTCCATAGCAATTTCGTCGGCAGTTAAAGCTGCTCTCGGGATTTCGATCATTGTACCAAATTTGTAATCTAACTCTACACCGTAATCTTTAATAGTTTCTTCTGCTATTTCAAGCAATTGAGCTTTGACAAATTGTAATTCTGAAATCATACCAATAAGAGGAATCATTACTTCCGGTACAACATTAACTCCTTTTAGCTTAAGTTCACAAGCCGCTTGAAATATAGCTCTTACTTGCATCTCGTTTATCTCAGGCCAAACAATCCCAAGTCGGCAACCCCTTAATCCCATCATCGGATTCTCCTCGGAAAGAGATCTAATCAATCTGATGACTTTATTCTTCTTTTTGAGTTCTTCATCGAGTGGACTAATTTCTAAAAGGGTTTTTGACAAAGAATTCGTCATTTGTAGTTCTTGACGCTCCAGTAACACCGTGGATAACTCAGGCAAGAACTCGTGCAGTGGAGGATCTAACAATCTAATGGTCACTGGTTTTCCCTCCATTATTTTAAAAATTTCTAAGAAGTCCCCTTTTTGCATTGGTAAAATCTTATTTAGGGCGTCTTGACGGTCCTCTTTTGTTTGTGCCATTATCATTTTTTGTACAACGGGTAACCTCTCTTGTGCCATGAACATGTGCTCTGTTCT
Organism: Promethearchaeia archaeon; assembly: GCA_029856105.1. GTDB lineage: Archaea > Asgardarchaeota > Lokiarchaeia > Sigyniarchaeales > SOKP01 > SOKP01. Next base: position 975 of record JAHQWH010000137.1, read on the forward strand.
ACATAACCCAATACCCTCAGCACCGAATTCTATGGCTTTATTAGAATCTACGGGGGTATCAGCGTTTGCTCGTACGCCCATAGTCCTAATTTCGTCTGCTATTTTTAGTAATTCTAAAAATTCTCCTTTAATTACTGGTTCTACCAAAGGAACTTTTCCTTCTATGACGCGTCCTGTCGTACCATCAATCGTTATGTAATCTCCTTCTTCAATTACAGTTCCAGCTATTTTAAATTCTCTATTTTCCTCGTCGATCTCGATATCTTGAGCGCCTACAACAGCAGGTTTACCCATTCCTCTTGCAACTACAGCTGCGTGAGATGTTTTTCCCCCAAACTGAGTCAATACACCGCTAGAGGCGTATAATCCATGGACATCTTCAGGCTTAGTTTGAGGTCTAACTAATATAATCTCTTCTTCTCCAGAATTAGCTAATTCTTCGGCCCTATCTGAGTCAAATATCGCAATTCCCGAAACTGCACCTGGTGAAGCGTTAATGCCTTTTGCTAAAACATGTACGATAGCATCCTCGTCTATACTTTTAAATAAAAGCTTAGCTATTTTATCTGGGTCAATGCTCATTATTGCTTTTTCTTTGTCTATTAAACCTTCTTTAACCATATCTACAGCTATTTTAACTGCTGCCGATGGAGTGCGCTTACCATTTCGAGTCTGTAAAATGAATAACTTTCCATCTTCGATCGTAAATTCGATATCTTGCATATCTCTATAATGATTTTCGAGCTTGACCATCGTACTCTTCAATTCTTTGTATATTTTGGGGAATTCTTTGTCCATTTCATCAAGCTTTTTTGGAGTTCGAATTCCCGCAACTACATCTTCTCCTTGAGCGTTAGTTAGGTATTCCCCAAATTTTATATTATCTCCATTAGAAGGGTCTCGCGTAAAAGCTACGCCAGTACCAGAGTTATCTCCTTTATTCCCAAAAACCATAGCTTGTATGTTAACTGCGGTTCCAAAATTAGGGATATTGGATATCTTCCGGTAAGTAATAGCTCTCTTATTATTCCAAGATTTAAAAACAGCTTCTATAGATAAAAATAATTGTTTAAAAGGATCCTGAGGAAATGATGAACCAATTTCATTTTCGTAAAGAGCTTTATAATCTGCAATAGTCTTTTGAAGATCTGTTACAGTCAGGTCTGTATCTTGAGCAGTTCGTGAGATCTTCCGTTTATATTTATCCAAAATTCTTTCAAATTTCTCGTCACCGATTCCCATGACAACATCGCCGAACATTTGAATAAACCTTCGGTACGAGTCGTAGGCAAATCGGGGATTGTCTACTTGTTCCGCCATACCTAAAACGGATTCGTCATTTAAGCCCAAATTTAAAACTGTGTCCATCATCCCAGGCATGCTCATTGGAGCCCCAGAACGCACGCTTACTAATAAAGGATTTTTTTTATCTCCAAATTTTTTCTTGGTGAGCTCTTCGAGATGTTTTAGGTGGTCTAACACCATAGGTTCGATCTCTGCTATCAATTTTTCAGGACTTTTGAAGTAAATTAAGCAAGCCTCTGTCGTTAGCGTAAATCCAGGAGGAATATTAAGCCCTAAACTGGTCATTTCTCCGAGATTTGCGCCTTTTCCTCCAAGTAGATTCTTTAACTCTTTTCTACCTTCGCTAAAATCATAAACATACTTAGGTTTTTCTGTAGTTGTCATTTAATTGTACCACATTTTCGTTAAAACTTAAAAATTTATTTCTAATTATTACTTTATTCCGCAAATTTTAAGAATACTGCTTTTGTTATATTAATTTCCCTTTAAAAATAAAATTTTCGATATAAGCAGATTATTAATTATCTTATAACTTAAACGATTATTTTATCAATTCAGCAAAAGATAACACATTCCTTTATTTAGGGATGTGATGAATTTTGCATAAATAATTTATAATCCTACCCCTATTTCTTTAAATAAGAATTACTCAATGTTATAATTAATGCAACTCGTTCAACAAATTCAATTAAAACGCTCAAAAATATTAGATGAAATTACTTTTCTTTCAAAGAACTTGTTCAATGTGGCGACCTATACCGTGCGACAGAGGCTTTTCAAGGATCGCCATTGGATTCGGTATAACGAGTTATGGAAATTATTAAGAACTCACGAATCGTATAAAAAACTACAAGAAACGTGCGGATCTCATCCACCACAGCAAGTATTAAAACAAGTAGATAGAAATTTCAAGAGTTTCTTTAAAGCGATCAAGGTTTGGAAAAGCGAACGGTTAAGATTTAGGGGGAGACCTAAGCTTCCGAAATACAAGCGAAAAAGCGGTCGCAACTTAGTTTACTTTACGTCCTTACAATGTAGGCTAAAGAACGGGTATGTATTCCTCACGCAAAAGATGGAGAACTTAGGTTTTCCGAAAATAAAGACTCATCTTGAAAAAGTTAAGGGAGTTCGCATAGTCCCTTTCGGAGATCGATATAATATCGAACTAATCTACGATTACGAACCAAAAGACTTGCACTTGAACGAGAATGACGCTTTAGGAATCGATTTAGGACTTAATAACGTCGTAACTGCATCAGATAACATTGGAAACAAGCCATTGATTATCAAAGGCGGTGTTGTTAAGTCGATCAATCAATTCTATAACAAGCAACTGTCAAGATACAAGTCTATGGCGAAAAAGTGCAACAACACGGACATCACGGGACGCATCTTGAGGCTCCATCGAAAGCGAAACAACAAGATGAGAGATTTCTTTCACAAGACATCTCGAAAAGTAGTCAATTACTGCATCTCTAACAATATTGGAACGATTGTTATTGGGTATAACGAAGGTTGGAAGCAAGAGATCGCGATAGGGAAGAGAAACAACCAGAACTTCGTTTCCGTGCCATTTTTAAAACTCGTTCGGCAAGTAGAATATAAATCCGAGATGGTCGGAATTAAAGTCGTTAAGGTTAGCGAAGAGTACACTTCACAAACTTGCTCTTCGTGTGGAGTCGTATGCAAGTCAAATCGCATTCATCGAGGATTGTATGCGTGTAAGAATTGTGGA
>JAHQWH010000138.1 GCA_029856105.1 Promethearchaeia archaeon
GATGAGCTAAAAAAGGAAATACGGGATTTTTTAGAAAAAAGAAAGATAATTGTTTTATGCACTTGTTCGGATAATGTACCTCGCGCAACTCCAATGGACTTTTATATGGATAAGAAATCTGACGATTTTAATATATATGTGGGACCTGCTCCGGGAAGAAAGGTAAAAAATATCGAGGAAAACCCAATTGTGAGCATTGGAATCTATACGCCTATGGATACCGGAAAAATCCAAGGGATGCAAATTACTGCTTCCGGTAAAGAGAGATTGATTTTTTTGAAAGAAGGGGACGATGATTTTGAAAAAGCTCAAAAAATAGTCCGAGGAAAAAGAAATCTCCTCTTGAAGATTATTCCGGAGAAAATCGAGTTACTAGATTATGATTTCATTAAAAAAGGGTATTCACGTCTTCAGTATTTAGAACTAAAATGAATAATTAAAAAAAAGATATTTATTTTAAAAATAATAAAAAAATTATTTTTTATACAACTCTATTGCCTCTGATCCTTCTACTAAAGGTTCAATTTTGAATTTGTAACCTTCAAACGCAGCATACGCAGTAAATCGTTTAGCAATTCCTTTCATACCTTCATATAGTTTATCTTCAGGAAGTTCATAAATATTATAGATTTTAACATTATAATCTGGTGCTATCCATTGGTGTATTCGTTTCACGTAATCAGGATATTTCGGTACTTTACCTGAAAGATAAAATTTTAAAGATTCCTCAACTTTATGATAAGGATATTTAACTTTAACCATTACATGTACCATATTAAGTTTACACCTCTTTAATTTATCAAAACATTAGAAAAGTTTTGTATGTTTAATTATAATTTATTAATATAAAAGATTTAACAATTTTGTATAAACTAAATTAATATTCCCAAAATCGTTTTACTTTAGCTTCTAAATGCTAAAATCACACTCTTCAAATTTGATGTTGTTTATTTAGAGCAAAAGATTTTAGGAAAACATTAATTGTATTATTTAATGATATCAGATCTTCATCAACAACTAACCTTTGATTAAAATTGTTATCCGATAAAGAGAAGAAACAGCTAAAAAGCGCTCGTACTGATAAAGAACTAAAGAAGATATTTAAAACGATCGCATCTAAGAAACCCGATGAATTTTTTCCAACCCAAGAACTTAGGAACTTAGGTTACATTAGAAAACATTGTGAATGTTGTAGTGCTTATTTCTGGACAACCAGTAAGGAGCGAAAGGTATGCGGCGATCCTGCTTGTTTTGGCGGGTTTCAAGTTGCGGGAAAGCCACTAACGCATAAATTATCCTATATTGGAGTATGGAATAAAATTGTAGAAATTTTAGAACCAAGAGGTTATAAACCAATAAAAAGATATCCCTGTGTTGCGAGATGGAACCCTACTTCTGAATTTACAATAGCATCAATCTCAGCGTTCCAACCTTACGTAATCTCAGGTGAAGTTGAGCCTCCAGCGAAAAAACTAATTATACCTCAATTTTGCCTACGATTTAACGATATTGAAAATGTAGGAATCACTGGTTCGCACAATACAGGCTTTGTGATGATAGGACAGCATTTTTTCGGGACACCTCAAGAATGGAATCAAGGACAGCTTTTTATGGATATACACGACTTTATTTCTCTAGGTGTGGGACTCTCTAAAGAAGAAATAACGATTCACGAAGATTCTTGGGCTGGTGGAGGTTCTTTTGGTTGTAGCCTTGAGTTTTTTAGTAGGGGTGTAGAATTATTCAATCAAGTCTATACGATGTTCGAACAGACCCCAAATGGGCCTCGAGAACTGAGTTTAAAAGTTTTAGATATGGGTCTTGGCCAAGAACGCGTAGCGTGGTTCTCACAAGGTACACCAAATATGTATGAAGCTATATTTCCATACGTTTTATTAAAATTAAGGGAAATAACTAAAATAAATTTGGATTTTGAATTATACGATAAATTTTCAAAATATTCCGCGTACTTAAATATCGACGAGGTGGACGATATGGATGCGGCATGGGAGAGAGTTGCCAAAGATTTGGAAATCTCAGTAAAAGAATTGAGAGAGAAGATCATGCCCATGACTGCAATCTATTCAATTGCTGATCACGCGAGAAGTTTATTATTTGCTATAAACGATGGAAAACTCCCTTCTAACGTAGGAGGGGGGTATAATCTTAGAGTAATTTTTAGAAGGGCTATAAGCTTTATCGATAAATTTAATTGGGATATAAATATTGCTGATGTTTGTAAATGGCACGCGGAAGAATTAAAAGAATTGTTTCCGGAAGTATCTGAGTATTTGGACGAAATTAGAGAAATTTTAAACGTAGAAAAAGACAAGTATTATAAAACAAAAAGAAAAGCCAGCAAAATTTTAGAAAAATTACTATTTGAAGGAGATATCTCAACCGAGACTTTAATTGAAATATACGATTCCAGAGGCATTAACCCTGAAATGGTTAAAGAAACCGCGAAAAAGTTCGGTAGAACCATAAAAATCCCCGATAATTTTTATAGTTTAGTAGTAGAAAGGCACGAAAAAGCAGAGCAAATTCACGCAACAGAGAAAGAAATTGAGTTAGATTTAAATGGTGTACCAGAGACCGAGTCTCTTTACTATTACGATTATACTATTACTTCAAACAACGCAAAAGTCCTAAAGATTATAGATAACATGGTAATTCTTGATCGATCTGTTGCTTATCCTACTTCAGGAGGCCAATTACATGATGTTGGAACAATTAATGGTCAAAAATTTGATAATGTATTTAAGCAAGGTAGCTATATCGTTCATGTTTTATCTGAAAAACCTAGTTTTAAAGAAGGAGATACCGTTAAGATCGAATTAGATAAAGAATGGCGGACTCAACTCTCGCAACACCATACGGCAACTCATATCGTTAATGCCGCGGCCCGTCATATATTAGGAGACCATATTAATCAAGCAGGGGCGAAAAAAACGCTTAAAAGATCTCATTTAGATATAACTCACTTTGCTAAAGTTCCCTACGACAAGTTAAAGGAAATAGAAAAAGAAGCAAACGAAATAGTAAACCGAGCAATCGATCTTAAACTTTCTTTTATGCCTCGTTCAGATGCGGAACAAAAATATGGAATGACGATCTACCAAGGGGGAGCAGTACCTGGTAAAAATATTAGGCTCGTAGAGGTTCCAGGAGTAGATGTGGAAGCTTGTGGTGGAACGCATTTAAATAATACATCAGAGACTGGAAGAATTAAAATAACTAAATCCCAAAAGATTCAGGATGGCGTAGTGAGATTGACCTTTACAGCAGGAAACGCGACAAAGGAACTTGAGCAAGAAGAGACTCTAATTTTAAACCAATTAGAATCGCTATTTAAAATTTCAAGAGCTAAGATCGTTGGGAGAGTAGCTGAATTATTAAACAAATGGAAAAACATGAATAAAGCCTTACAAACGGGAAAGGTTAAAAAAATTGATATGATTTTAGATTCAAACAACACTTTTGAAGGAGACATCCTGACGGAATTAGCTCAAATTCTTAACACAAAAAAAGAAGATATTCCGTTAAAAGTAAATAAGTTATTTAACGAATGGAAAGAAGCTAAAACCAAATTGCAAGACGTAGAAAACTTATTAAAAGAAAGTTACGTGGAAGAACTTATAAATTCAGCGTTCTCATTTGAAAATTCTAAAATGATTCTTAAATCCTTTGAAAATCTTTCCCAAACCGATCTTAAAAATTTAAGCGTGAAAATTCTACAGAAATCCGAGAAATTGGTTACGCTTTTCATCAATAAGACTGAAAAAGGAATTACTCTAATGGGAATGATAGGGAAAAATCTATTAAAAGAGATAAATTTCGATATGGGAAAATTTGTTCAGGAAATCGTTTCTAATTATGGTGGTAAGGGTGGTGGCAAGAAAGATTATGGCCAAGGATTTATCGAAAATAAAGATTTAAGCGTAGAAGATCTGATTAAACGCATAAAAGAGAAATTAGATATAAA
>JAHQWH010000139.1 GCA_029856105.1 Promethearchaeia archaeon
AACCATCTTAATTCTTCGGCCTCAGGATCATCAAAATGATGATATTCAATTTCATCTCCGAATGTTTTGACTAGTTTTCTAGCATCGTTCAAATAATTAGTAAATTCTAAATTTCGATCAATTAATTCCTCGTCAAAACAATCTCTTAAATTTGTAGTGAGCACTGATTTAATATCTGGTTTGTTGTATAAAAGAGTATCTTTGAAATTTAGATGTGTCCATTCTCCGGAATTAATGTTAAAAGAATAATCTGTAAGAAATAGGTATCCGTAATCTGCGATAAATTCAATCGTCTGACAGATAAATTTGAACTCTATCTCGGAAAACAAATAATGAAAATTTACACGGCACCACCCTGGTCGAATTCCGAGTTTGCCTTGTTGACTAACTTTTTGGAATTTTTGCGATTGTTCTTCATCAATATTGAGCAACGAGAGTCCATATGGTCCAGCACACATGCAACCTGCACGACTTTGAATTCCAAACAAATCGTTGAGCAATCTAGTGACGAGTTTTGGGTGTAAATACTTATTTCCCTGTTTGATCATAAATGACATAATAGAGATACGCTTTTCTGGGTCGATTGGACCGAGAACTTTAATTTTTGAATGTTTAGATAATCGCTCCAAAGCTCGGGTTGTATAATCTAATTCCTTCGATTCAATATTATCAATTCCAATAGCATCCTTTAGATCAATAACTAAAGCCGCTTTAATTGTTTGCAAAACCCCTGGAGTACCTGCTTTTTCTCTAGTTTCAATATCTTTTGAATAATCCACTGTGGTAGAACTGACAAAGTTAACGGTTCCACCTCCAGCAGAAGTTGGGGAGAGTGCAAGATTATAGATTCGTTCGTTGAAGACTAAGATTCCTGACGACCCTGGACCTCCCACGAATTTGTGAGGGGATATAAAAATTGCATCAAAAAAAGTATCAGAGTCTTTATTCATATTAATTTTTACATAGGGAGCACTAGCTGCGAAATCAAAACAAGCTAAACCACCATATCTATGCATTATGCGAGCAATTTCATAAACTGGAGATTTTAAACCAGTAACATTCGATGCTGCTGAAAAAGACCCGATTTTTAACCTTTTTTTATACTTTGTATCTGAAACTTGATTTTCTAAATCTCCTAAGTCAATATAACCATCGGGAGTAAGTTGAATGGTTACAACTTCCGCAATAGCTTCTCGCCACATTATATCGTTAGAATGATGTTCATAAGGCCCTATAAAAACAACGGGTTTCAATTGATTTATTTTTTGTATAAGTTTCTTTATCAAATTTTGATCTATAATGTTTTCCTCAGAAGAATCATCTAAAATTGATAGAACAAGATTTTTCGTTGCTGGAGGTAGACGTATACCAATAATTTCTTGGAACTTGGATATCGCTCCGGTTGCACCTGTTCCCGTGGCAATAATTCTGCAATTTTTTTCTGCATTAAAAGCTTTTTTTATTATAAATTCCGCTTGGTGTAAGATTTCCGTCATATGACGACCAGTTACATCGTCTTCTGTGTGAGTATTAGCATATTCTCGTTGAATTTTGATTAAAAATTGTTCAATAAATTTAAGAGATCTGCCAGATGCAGTATAGTCCGCATATGTGAGTAAACGCATTCCATAAGGTGTCTGGAAAATAAAATTCTGTCCTATAATAGCATTTCTTACTTCTTCAAGGGTTAAAAATGGTTTCATTATTTCACCTTTAAATTTAACGAGAAAGTTTAATCATATCGATAATTAAAATTAACCTAATTAATGATAAAAAAGTTTTTAAAAAGGAATATGTAAATAATTTTTAAGTTTTAATAACCTTTCCGTTAGGGAGAGAAACTCCAGATGAAATAATTCCTTCTATTGTCAATGATCTATTGAAAAAATTTTCTGGATTTGCCTTGTAGATTAAAGTCTGCTATTGCACCACTTCTATTTGTAAATTCCCAATTCTTTCCAAAATCGTTGTATTTCCAAGAGTGAGTGTTACAAATCTTAATATCAGAAAACATCATACTAAACAAAGAGTTTTCTATACGTTGAGGATTCTTTCCATCCCCTCCTGGTGCCAACGAGAGATTCATTTCTCCATAGGGCATCTTAATTTTATAAGTATTGCCTTCTTGCTCTAAAGTTATATCGACATATTTAATTCCCAAAGCCTTTCTCACTAATAAGCCACCAGGAATATTATTAACAAAAAAAGGTTCTAAATACTTTCTTTGTTCTTCAGATGCATCTTTACTAATGTATATTCCTCCTTCTCCACCTTTCGCCATTAAATCGGCAGCCTTTGGGGAAAATAAATCAATTACATTAATTGCTAATACTCCCCCGACATCAACATCTTGAAATTTACCTTCAATAATCTGAAATAATTGAAATGATTTACAAGGAGATTCCATGTTTCTACCGAAATACATCGAACAATGTCCTTCCGCGGCACATGCTTCGTACCATACTCCTTTTATATTCCAATTTATCCTTTCTTTAGTTTGTTTAGACATTTATTTCCACCCATTTGTTATCTTTATTAAATATAAGATAATTCTATTGATGATTAAAGTATAGAATGCTTTTTATAAAAATAAAATTAATTCTTATTCTTACTTTCTACTTTCACTTCAACTAAATTATAGTCCTTAGACCCTAATCCAATATCTTCTGCTGCTTTTAATTGTAATTCCCAGTGTTTGGATTCTTTCCCATTAAGATTTAAGTCCAATTGGTGTGTTTCTGGATCAAATCTAGGTACGTAAGAAAACCATTCATGAGTATTATCTTTAGAAATATTTTTAACATCACCTAAAATTGAATGAGGGTTCATTAAAGAAGAATGAATTAAATCAATGGCAACTTGATCTATAGCAACGGGATCCAGTGAGGACAAAACACCAATATCGCTCACAAATGGAATATCGGAACCACCTGTACAATCGCATTGCCACGTTACATCTATAACATAATTGATATAAAAAATTTTATCCTTTCCAAAATAATCTACAACACCCGCAGCGTTATCTACCATCTGAGTTATAAATTCCTCCCGCGTTGATGCTCCAGTATTTATTACGTTATTTTTACAGACTGATTTACACATATAACAGTATCTACATTTATTCTCATCGCGTTTTAATTTACCGTCTGATCCTTCCGTTAAGGCATTTGTAGGACAAATTTTCAAACAATCTTCGTAATCAGAAATTGGTGCGTCGTAATTAAATTCAAATTTTTTGCCAACATGAGCTTGAACTTTACCTCCTTTGCTTACACACCCAATTCCTAAATTTTTTATAGCACCACCAAACCCCGCTCCAGCGTGCCCTTTAAAATGTGTAGCTAATATCATGTGGTCAAATTCTCTCAATCTACCCGCAACTAATATTTCTTTAAATCGTTTACCATTAATTTTTTGTATTTCTATATCGGTACCAACGCTACCATCTAACATTAATATTTTTGCCATCATGGTTTCATTGGTAAAACCATGCATTTTAGCTATTTCTAAATATTCCTTTTCTGTTGCGCGACCACTATATTCCGTATGGGCCCTTGTAAACGCCTCTGGAGCTCCCCAACCGCACGATTCTGCTACAGATGGAACTGCTTTTAAATCCTTTACGTAATCGCATAGAAACCTAATATAACTAGGACGTAAATATCTAACGTTCTCTAAAGCTCCGAAGTGTGTTTTGATTACCACTTTATCTCCTTTATTCACTTTGTTCTTAAAGCCGATTTTATCTAGTGCTAAAGGACCTTTAACTTTACTTAAACTTTCTTCATGAGTGTGTGTTCTCGCTGTAAGGTAATAGACATCTGATTTCAAAAATACCGCCTTTACAAATATTATGCTAATAAATGACTAATTTAATTATTTTTATTAAATTAATACAACATTTAAAATAAATTTGGAGTTTAAGGTTAACAATAATTATTTTAACGGTGTTT
>JAHQWH010000140.1 GCA_029856105.1 Promethearchaeia archaeon
GTATAATCCCCTACATGAATAATCCAATCCCCTTCTTTTATAGCTTGGGCCATTTCTTTTGGCAATTTTTTAAAAGAATTTAAGTGTGTATCGCCTATGATTATTATTTTAACTGACATATTTTCTGTTTTACCGTTAATTTAACTGGACATTTTTGTAAATGTATATTAAATGCTATAATAATTTTTTTTTATGTTCTAATATTACAAAAATTAATTTTAAATATAACTTTTTAAAATATTAGCTACACAGATATTAATAATCATGAAGAAAACGATAAAAATCATTGTTTCCGGTGATGGCGGAGTAGGAAAAACCTCCTTTCTAAATCGGCTCGTTCATGATAGTTTTGATGCTAATAGTCAATTAACCAGAGGCGTTGATTTTTACTCAAAAATTATTGCTGTTAATGGAACTGAATTTAATTTTATAATGTGGGACTTTGCTGGACAAGATCAATTCAAAACATTTTTGAATGGTTTTGTCGACGGTTCTCTCGCAGCTTTTATTCTTTTTGATTTAACGAGAATAAATACAATTGAAAATGTTCAAGAATGGATAGTTACATTAAAAGAATTTGGAAATATTCCTATATTGTTGGTAGGAACTAAAAAAGATATGGTTAATCCTTATGAATCCCTCTCTATAGATGAATTTATCTCAGAAATTAAGAAAGAATATGAAAATATTATAAGTTATGTGAAGATATCGTCAAAGACAGGGGAAAACATCAAAACAGCTTTCGAAATTTTGACAGAAAAACTATCCTTTTAGTTCTATTTTTTAACGACTTTACGAAATTTTTAAACGATCTCATATTCTCCCACAAAGATGCTATAGCGTAATTTTTAAGGAATTAAATATTTTCTTTAATGTGATTCCCCCGTTATTAAGTTTTCTTCTTATTATTGCTTTGATCTTAATTTTCTCAAAGAAAGAGCTAAGTGTTGTTTTAGGCATTAGCGCAATCATTTTTGGACTTTTAACTCAAGTAAACATTATTAATTCCATGATTGAAGTTATTATTAATCCTTCAATTGTTCTATTAGCGCTTTCAGTTTTGTTAATACCAATTTTAGGTGGTATAATGGAAGAATCAGGACTCATGCTTGAATTAATTCAAAAAATGAAAGTTTCTAAGAAAGTTGCTTTAATGGTCAGTCCAGCATTATTTGGCTTATTACCTGTGGCAGGAGGGGCATTAATGTCGGCACCAATAGTAGACCAAATAGATCCAGCTCTAGATTCTAATCGAAAAGTTGCAATTAATGTATGGTATCGACATGTTTTACTTTTAATTTATCCTCTCTCATCTGCTATTCTCGTGGCAAGTGTCCTATCTGGGATATCACTTTATTTAATTGTATTAGCTTTATTAATTCCATTTATTTTAATGGTTTTTGTAGGATATTTTACTTTACTTAAACCCGTTGATAAATCAAAAGAATCAACAAACCGAAACTTAAAACAAGTTTTCCGTAATTTGATTCCCCTCATCGTCGCTCCCATTATAGATTTCTTAGGAAGACTCTTTTTCCCAATAAACTTTCCAGAATTGTTTGTTTTTATAGGTTTGATCATAAGTATTTCCATTGCATTAAAGTTTGCTAAAATGAATGTATCTAATATAAAAGAAATCTCGCGAAAAATGAAAGTATGGAGATTTCCTCTACTAATCCTCTCAATGTTTTTGTTTCTGAGTATTTTCTTAGAATCTGGAGTGCCTGAACAGATTAGCGATTTAAATCTACCTTTTGCTTTGTTCATCAGTATTGGTTTTTTCCTTGGTTTTACTACGGGTAGAGTACAATTACCGAGTTCGATTCTTATCCCGATTTATTTGGTTCAAAATTTAGTCCTATCAATGCCTATAATCGATTTTGTTTTTCTTTATTTTGCAATTTACTTAGGATATTTAATTACCCCACTTCATCCTTGTTTAGCCTACAGTATTAATTATTTTAAAACTAATTATATAAATTCGTTTAAACGCATGGCTATACCAACATTTATCTGTTTTGGAATAATGTATGCTGTTTTTTCTTTAATGTTATTTGTTAATTAAAAAACACATAAAAAAGAGTTTAAGTAAATTCTATTGCTAAAATTTATTTTTTTTAAATCTTTACAACCCAACCAAATTCATCATCAATATCTAAACGCTGAATACCCACCAGCAATTCATAAATCTTTCTTGTAATTTCGCCAGGTTCACCTTCACTAAAAATCCTTTTTTTATCCTCAAGGACAATAGATTTAATCGGAGTAATAACTGCAGCAGTTCCCGCACAAAAAGCTTCAGAACAAGAATTTTCAAACAATTCTTTATAGGAAATATCTCGCTCTTCAATTTTTATTCCCATTTTCTTTGAAGCTAATTTTAAAATTGATTTACGCGTAATACCCGGCAAAATTGTTCCAGTTGTTTTTGGAGTTGCAAGGGTCCCGTTAATCACAGCGAAAAAATTTGCCGCTCCAACCTCCTCAATAAATTCCTTATGAACTGCGTCTAAAAAGATGACTTGAGAAAAACCCTTTTCTTTAGCTTCCTTTCCGGCTAACATAGATCCGGCATAATTGCAACATGTTTTGGTTGCACCAGTCCCACCTGGAGCGGCTCTTGTGTACTTTTTCGTAATCTCTAAATCAATACCCCTAAATCCTTCTGGGAAATATGGTCCTACTGGAATCGCAAAAATTATAAATTTATAACTTTTTGCTGGTTTTACACCAACTGTCGGTCCATTTCCAATCATTAAAGGACGAATGTAAAGTGCTCCGGCACTATCATAAGGCGGTATATATTCTTCATTTGCTCTCACCACATCTTTAACCGCATCAACAAATTTGTTTACATCATAGTTCGGCATTAACATTCTACTAGCACTATCGTTAAATCTTTTCGCGTTTTCCTTCGGTCTAAATAGGACTTTTTCTCCATTCTTAGTTCTTAACGCTTTCATACCCTCAAATATTCCCTGCCCATAATTTAAAACACAAGCAGCAGGTGAAATCTCAAATTTTCCGAACGGGGCTAATTTTCCTTCGTCCCATTTACCATCGTTGTAATCTGAAACAAACATAGTTTTAGTTTCAATATATTCAAAACCTAGAGAATAATAATCTATATCTTTAGCGTCCATATACATCATATACTAGTTAGTTTTTATCAGATTTATTTAATGATTTGTTTATTAAAAAATTTTATTGAAAATAAAATTGTAATTTCAAATTTGAGTTTTTACATAATTAGCATAAAAATAAATAAAAAAAATAAGATTTATAATTTAATTTTAGAGATTGTTATTAATAAATAAAAAAATATTAAAAATTTAGTAAAAATGACGATAGATAAACGCGAAATTAACGAATTTAAATTAGTTATCGCTGGTTTAGACAATGCCGGAAAAAGTAGTGCGTTAATTGCTTTAAGAAAAAAATATAACTTTTACGAACGGGTAAAAAATCTAAAGCCTACAATAAAAATAGATTATAGTTCTTTTAAATTCCTAGAAACCTATCGAATTAACCTCTGGGATATGGGTGGTCAGAAGAAATTCAGAAAAATATACGTAAGTAATCCCATTTATTTTACTGAAACAGATTATATTTATTATCTTATAGATATTCAAGATGAAATTAAATTCGAAGAATCTGTAAAATATCTTCACGATTTGTTAGATATTTATAGAGATTTGGATTATTCCAACGAAGTGATAATATGTTTCAATAAATATGATCCAAAATTTAAAAATAGCGAAGATTTTTTCGATCGAGCAGAAATGATTAGAAATTTAATTATATCCCAAAATAAAGATATGAAATTTAAATTCTTTGACACATCTTACTACGACATTTCATCAATTTCAAAAGCAATTTCTTATTCTTTGGATAAATTATTAAATTTAGAAGTAATTGATATAG
>JAHQWH010000141.1 GCA_029856105.1 Promethearchaeia archaeon
TGCAACATGTGATTAACACAACTAAGGTAAAAACATTTTATTTTTTCTCAACCAATTATTTAGATGTTCTAAATGCAGAAGTATTAGATTAAAAAAAAGAAAGTATATTTACTCTTGTTTCAAATAAATAATTCTTAATAAATAGAATTACTTACAGCGCTAATTTACACGAAGTCCACATTTTTTCAATATCAAATTATGAAGCTGTACCACATTTTTTTCGAAATCCATTAAATCAAATTCAAATGCTAACCTTGATCTTAGAAGTGGAGGGATATGATCTAAGTTTAAAAACACAGGAATTATGGGTTTACTCATCATGTCTGCGGCCGTCCATTCCTTGTCGACAGCATCAGAACCTAGAGAATTTTCAGAACAAAATAGTAGCATAGCATTACACTTACCAATGTTATTACTCATAAACAACGTAATATTATCTGTCATGTGCTCTTGCCAATATAAGACTTCTTTAATATCTTCATAAGATTTTAATCTCTTTGCTAATTCTTTAATATTGTATGTTTCCGCGTCTGTAGTGGCATAGCTCACAAATATTATCAAATCTTCTAATTTCTCACTTGGAGACTTAAACTTTTCTTCATTAAGAGGATAATTTCTAAATTCTTTAATAAAGCCTTGATCTTGAAGGAATTTACCTATTTTTTTTGCTGTGCTCAAATCATATTCCTTTTGTATTACTAAAGCATACAATGTAGGATTAAGTAATTCTTGTAATATTTTAGTTCCTAAATTTTCTAAATGTGCTGTTTCAGAGGCTTCATAATCTACAGGATTTGCTATTAAATTTTCATAATATTCTGTTTCTGATATTTCTATCTTGAGTTGGTTAACCATCTCAGCTTTAGTTATATTTCTCAGGTTTTCGAATTCAAATTCTAATATCTTTTTGACAATTTTTAAAGATTCTTCTGGATCTCTTAAATTTTTTAGTTTTTCGAACGCAACTGCTTTAATATCTTCAAAATTAAATACATCTGCGGTTTCCAAAACAAAGTTCAATTGTTCAATAGCTTCAGAATAATTATTTTTAACGATTAAGTCCTCTACATTCTTTAATTTACTTCGAAGCTCTTTTAGAAGTTTTTCTTGCTCTTCCATTAATAAATCCCAGACTAAAACGTCGCCCGAGTCATAACCAGCAAGAATTTGATTTGTATTTGGAATAAATTCTGCTGAATTAACTTTTGATAGGTAATAATAGGATGTTTGATACTTTTCAATGAAATCCCATATTCGAATGAAATTATCTTCTGTACCACAAGCAATATATAAACCATCAGTAGAAAAAGATACTGATGTGACTGGGCTATTAATTTTTTCAAATGTATAATCTAGTTCACCAGTATTAACTTTCCAAATTTTAACCGTCTGATCTTTCGAACCACTCGCAATATATTCGCCATCAGGCGAAAAGGTAACTGAAGTTACAGCTTCTTTATGTCCCTCAAGTGTAAGAATAAGTTTTCCTTTTTTCAAATT
Source organism: Promethearchaeia archaeon (assembly GCA_029856105.1). Taxonomy (GTDB): domain Archaea; phylum Asgardarchaeota; class Lokiarchaeia; order Sigyniarchaeales; family SOKP01; genus SOKP01. The sequence continues at coordinate 1,501 of JAHQWH010000141.1, forward strand.
CCAGATATTAATGGAATTATCTTCTAAACCACTCACAATGTATTCTCCGGTTGGTGAAATGTCGACAGATGTTATTGCACCTTTAGCTCCTTTCAGTCTTTTGAAAAGTTTACCTATACTTGGCTCCCATATTATAATTGTCTTATCTCTTGAACCACTTACAATATATTTTTTATCATAAGATGCAGCTACGGAAGAAACAGCATCATCATGACCACTCAATGTCCATAAATTTTCACCACTATTGATTTCCCATATTTTTAAAGTGTTATCATAAGAAGCACTAACCACAGATTTTCCACCGGGAGAAAATGCTACTGAACTAATAATATCTGTATGGCCCTTAAGAGTTTTAATCAATTTTCCACTAGACAAATCCCACACAATTAGAGATTTATTAGACAATCCACTTACAGCTAATTTTCCGCTCTGTGAAACTGCAACTGAATTCACATTTTCAGAATGACCCTTAATATTTTTAAAAACACCCCCAAATGTAAGAGCCCAAATTTTTAACATTCCATCACGGGAACCAGTTATAGCAAATTTTCCATCTGGTGTAATTACCACTGAAGATACATCATCTTGATGATCTTCAAATGATTGGATAAGTTCATATCTATTATCCCAAACTTTCACCGTTTTATCTTTAGATGTACTAATAAAGCAATTACCGATTGGGGAATAGGTTATACTTGAAACAATGTCGGTATGATTCTCAAGAACAGTAATTAAGTCACCGGTGTAAAAATCCCATATATTTATGGTTTTATCATCAGAACTACTACAAATATTTGCTCCATTTGGAGAAATCCCAATTGATAACACATTTCCCTTATGCCCACTAAGATCTTTAATTACTTTTTTCGAAGAGAAATCCCAGATCATTACATGTTTGTCTTTTGAACCAGTTACAAAATATCTTCCATTCGGAGTGAACTTTATTGAAGTTATTGGGCCTTTATGAACCTTTTCTTCCCATATAAAATTGTTACTTTGAATATCCCAAATTTTGAGATAATTATTGTTTAAACCCATAATTATTTGCTTATTATCGGGAGTAAACAATGCTGAGTTTGGAATGCTTCCTACATTTTTTAAAATATTAGATCGAGGTGGTTGCTTAATATCCCAAATTATTACTTTCTTATCACCTGACGTACTAACAAGGTAATTTCCATCAGGAGAAAATTCAACTGAGTTAACCGATCTATTGTGCCCTTTAAAGGTATTTATAAGTGTTAGGCTTTTGAAATCCCAAATTTTAATAGTAGCATCATCTGAACCAGTTGCTATATAGCTTCCATTAGGAGAAATTGAAATAAAATTGATTCCTTTACTATGAGCATTTATAGTCGTTTCGAGTTTACCTTTCATTAACTCCCATACCATAATATTATTATCTGCAGATCCTGTTATAATATATTTCCCGTTAGGAGAAAAAGTAATTGATAATACCTTACCCGTATACCCTTTGAGCGTTCTTATAATTTCACCAGTGGAAACATCCCATATTTTTATAGTCTTATCGTCAGAACCGCTCACAATCAAATTTCCATCGAGTGATATGGCTACAGATCGAACTATTCCTGAATGACCTTTAAATATGTAAATCGGTCTTCCATTTGAAAGATTCCATATTCTTACCGTATTATCGTTTGATCCACTAATTATGTATTCTCCATCTTGTGAAATTGTAAGTGAAGTTACAGTTCCAGTATGCCCTTTAATAGTACGAACAAACTTACCACTCTTTAAATTCCATAATCTAATAATACCTTCTTCAGTTCCACAAACCAAGATTTCATTATTTTTAGATATAGCAATTGAGAATATCGCACTTTTATGTTTAAATTTATAAATGGATTTCGCATTTGCTATATTCCAAACAATCACATTCTTATCTTTGGAACCACTTATGATGTTTTTCCCGTCGAAGGTTATAGTTAATGATGTAACTGAATCAGTATGACCTCTTAATTCATTAATAAAATGCCCTCTCTTTAATCCCCATACTTTTATCAAGTTGTCAGAAGAAGAACTATAAATATAGTTGTCATCCATCGATACTGCCACCGCTAATATTGATTGATCGTGTGCTTCTATTGTTCTTAACAGATTTCCAGTTGGAAAGTCCCAAATTTTAAGAGTTTTATCCTTTGAGCCACTAACTATATAATCTCCTTTATGAGATAAAGCGACTGAAGTTACATCTCTGCTGTGTCCGAAACTTTGAGCCATATGAAAGGCTTTTGCTAACCCTTTTCTTTTAGGGTATAAATGTTGAGGATATTCGAAACTATCTTTATTTTTTTTCTCGTGCAATTCGGTTTGAATGTAAATCACCTTCTTTCATAATATTTTCGACTCTAGACTAAAAAGTCATTTGTTAATAAACCAATATCTAATTTAAA
>JAHQWH010000142.1 GCA_029856105.1 Promethearchaeia archaeon
CATCTTGGGGTATTGGGACCTGAAGATGTTTGTATTAGTAGCACAAATCGTAATTTTATCGGTAGGATGGGGGATCCTTCTTCAGAAGTTTTCTTAGCATCACCAGCTACGGTTGCCGCATCAGCAATAAAGGGAAAAATAACTGATCCAAGGGAGGTGCTTTAAATATGGATATAATTGAAGGGTATGCCTATATCCTTGGTGATGATATTAGCACGGACGACATAATTCCGAGCCATACATTAACTATAAGGGATGAAAATGTAATGGTTAAACACACTTTAGAATTTATAGACCCTTACTTTTCCAAACAAGTTGACAAAGGAAATATTATTATTGCTGGAGAAAATTTTGGAACAGGAAGTTCTCGTGAAGAAGCAGTCTATGTATTCAAAATTTTGGGAATAAAAGCAATTATTGCAAAATCTTTTGCAAGAATTTATTTTAGGAACTTAATAAATAACGGCATTCCAGCAATTACTTTAGAATGGGAATCTGAACATTTTGCGAAACAAGATAATATAGAAATTTCTTTGGAAAAAGGTGTTCTAATAAATAAATCTAAAAATTTGACCATCAATTTCAAAAAAATACCAAAATTTTTATCAGGTATTCTAGAAAACGGAGGAATCATAAACCAACTAAAAAAAAGACAATAATTTTCTAAATTATGTTAAATCTTCAATTTCTCTTTGGATTTTTTCAATCCGCTCTTTAGCTTTAATAAGTATCTGAGTTTTACCATATTTGTTGAACCATTTTTCAAATCTCTGTTCGATTGAAACTTCTTTAGTTCCAGCTATATGTTTATCCGCAAGACAGATAATTTTTTCTTCAAGGGTTTGTGGTAAAAAATCTCTCTCAGGTAATCCAACTTGCTTAGCATCTTCTTTATCTAATCCACCTAAAATATGAGTTTCACAAATTTTGGCAAGCCGCTCTGATAATCCTCTTTCTCTAATTAATTTAGCCCCAATTAAGGCGTGATTAAATCCATGAGTTTTACACCTACCAATATCGTGTAATAGGCTTCCAATTTCAATTAAATCCATATCAACCTCTCTCAACTTTATTTTTTCTGCTAATTCTATAGCCTTCTCGGCAACTTTTAGAGAATGGCGCCGTACATTATAGGGAACTTTTAACTTTTTCAATAAGTCGAAAGCAAAATCGCTATTAGGTAGAGTTTCTTCACTTGCCATTAAACTTTAAAAATTAATTATTAACTATAAGGTTTAGTCTAAAATTAATAAATAATTCAATTATAGTAGGAAACAAACTCTATCTAATACTTTTTTTATTATATGAATTAATAAACTTCTTCATACGGTCCACTAATTACTCCTCCAATTAAGCCTCCTATAGTAGACCCTATAAATGCAGTAAGAATCCCTCCAATTGTAACAGATAGTTGAGTTCCTTGAAATAAAGCCATTAAATCTTCACCAGATATGACGCTTAGCAACATCCAGATTAAAAAATCGATTATAATTACCAACAAACTTGCGAGAAAACCTCTTTTCAAACCTTTCGAAATAGTACCACTCAAATAACCAATAAAAATACTAGCTAGAAGCTGTGGAGAGAAAAAGTCGATTATCGTGGACGACCCGGTAAATATCGAAAAGAGATCAAATTTAAAATTAGCTCCAACTAAAATGATTATAACTTTTAAAACGTCAATTTGTGAATAAAGTTGTAGCTGGATTATTATCTCTTCCATATTAAAAAAGAATGCGGTAAAAAAACTAAAAACAATTCCAACAACAATTCCAAGCAATAATCTGTACGAAATCATTCTCGATCAATTATATTATTTGAGTTTAACAATAAATTTAATTATTTTGATATATTAAATTTTTAGTTCTAAGAGAATTAGAAGATTTCTTTTAATAAAATATTAAAATTATGATATTTTATTTAATTTATCTAAGATTGTAATTTAGTATACTAATTCTATTATAGGGTATATATATTGGCTAAAAAAAAGAAAAAAACAGAAAAAACTAAGAAAACTGAGAAGGAAGTAGAAAAAGATATCGAAGAAGAATTTGAAGAAGATTTTGAAGAAGATTTAGATATCGAAAAGGAACTTAATTTGCTCGATACTGACGATATAGACGCTGAAGTTGAGCAAACTGAAAAGATTATTGATAAGGACGAGGAAAAAAAGCAATTATATCTAAGTTGTGGAATCCACATTGGAACAAAATTATTATCTGGTGATGCGAGACAATTTGTGTACAGACAAACGAATTACGGTTTGTATGTTATTGATTTGACTAAAACAGACGAACGACTAAATGTTGCCGCAAAATTCCTGAGCAAATATGTTGAGGGGGGAAGCGATAAGGTAATTGTATCCTCTGTCAGAAGATATGGAAAAGAACCCGTAAAGCAATTTTGTAAAGTGTTAGGATGTAGGGCAATCACCGAGCGCTTTATTCCTGGCTCTTTAACAAATCCTATCATAGATGATTATATTAAAGATGCGTCGGTGGTAGTTATCGTTGATCCTCATGCTGATAAAGTAATTTTAAGAGAAGCTCAATTAGCTCGAATCCCCGTCGTAGCGTTGTTCGATACTGACGATTTACTTGACGGAATCGACCTCGCAATACCCGCAAATAATAGAGGGAAGAAAGCGTTAGGCTTAGCTTTTTGGTTGTTAGCACGACAGATATTGATGGAATTAGGGAAAATTTCAAGCGAAGACGATTTTCCCTACACTTTAGAAGAATTCACTTCAAAAATTATCCCTATGTATCGTCAACAGTAACTTTTCTCTTATTTTTCTTCTTTGCTTGGCTAATAATTTATTTCGTTCTTTTTCTTATTTATTTAAAACAATATGGTTAAATTGTTTTTATTCTATGAATCACAACTTTTTAATCAATCTAAGATTTTCATTAATTAAAGTAGTATTTTATTATTATATTGAGAGACGAAAAATGAAAAAAATTATAGCGTTCGCCGGAAAAGGAGGAGTTGGAAAAACTACGAGTTTAGTTCTTTTTCTAAAATATGTACTTGAGAATAAAAAAGCGCAAGATATTCTCGTTATTGATTCAGACCCGGATGCGAATGTTGCTGATGTCATTGGTGAAGAGGTTAAATTCTGTGATACAATAGGAGGAAAAATGAGAATATTAAAAAATAAAATCCAAAGTATGAAACTTTCACCTAATACTCCAAAAAATCAACTAATTGAGTCGGATGTCTATACCTGTTTGATAGAAATGGACGATTTTGACCTATTGGAGATGGGTCGCCAAGAGGGAGAAGGTTGCTACTGTTTTATTAATGATGTATTAAAAAGGGTAATCGATACATTGTCTAAAAATTACGATTTAACTCTTTTAGATTCTCCAGCTGGATTGGAGCATTTTGCTCGAAAAACTGGTCGAGATGTTACTGACCTTGTAATCGTATCCGACGCTTCGAAAATGGGCATACATACGATGAAACGGATTTTAGAGATAATCGACGAGTTAACTCTGAAATTTGAGAATATCTGGGTTTTAGGAAATCGCTTTCCAGAGAATTTAAAGGATATTTTGGTAAAAGAAGTCGAGAATCTGAATAGAGACCGCGTTAAATTGTTGGGGTTCATATCTAGCAACGAAGAGATAAGCAAGATCAACATTACCGGCGGTAATTTAATCGATTTACCTAGCGAAAATCGCTCTTATCAAGAAGTAAAAGAGATATTTGCTAAAATAATATAGAGCTTTTAATTATATTAAAACTGAATTAAAAGCTTATGATTTAGTGATAGATTCTGAAGAATCTAATTTTTTTCTTAATTTTTTGTGCACGAGAAAGATAGCCATCGTTGTTGTCAGAGC
>JAHQWH010000143.1 GCA_029856105.1 Promethearchaeia archaeon
TATAGAAATTGGCAAATGCTATTGAAAATTTTGACCTTGCGATGTACTTTTCATTTTGAATTTCTTTAGCAAGATTTAACATTTTATGGAAATAATTCAACGCTTCATCCAATTTGCCTTGAGCTCGTTTGATCCAACCAATAGCTTCAAGCTGGACAAATATTGATTTTTTATCGTTCAAAGTTTCATAAATCGCTGCGCTACGATGATAGTTTACTATAGCATTTTCAAGATTCCCTTGAACAGATTGCATAGCGCCTTTTATAGAAAATAGTCTGCCTATTCCATTCTTTACAAAGGAATTTTCTTTTTTAACTTTATTCATTTGGTTTATAATTTGTTCAGAAAACTTAATTTCTTCATTAACTTGGTCATATTTTTTTAAGCCCATTATCGCTACTAATCTTACTATTCTTGCGCCAAATTTCTGAATTAAGTTTATTTGGGTTCCTTCTTCTTCTTTTAAAATGTTGTTAACTATTGAAAGAGATTTATCAAACTTCCTCGCTTTTAATAATGTTAAACAATTTAAAATTTGCTTATCAATATTCTCTAATTTTTGAAATTGCTTTTCCTTTTTCAATTTCCTCAAATAGCTTTAAATATCAATTATAATATATTTTTTATGGTATTTCAACCTTGAATATTCAATAATAAGGTCTACGAATGATTAATAAACAGTTAGCTTAATTAATAACATTTAACATTTTTGTTATATTTTTTTTATTTTAATTGTTATATTTAATATTTTATCTTTATTACTCTACAATTTATTTATATCATTGATCGAACATAAGATAACTAATATTTTTTAAAAATAAAGAACTAAGAATGGTAAGAAAATTAATTAAATTAAATTCTATTATAAATGAAAATCCTTAAAAATTCTAAAGTGATCTAATGAAATCTGTTTTAATATTTATAGATGGAACTATATGTGACACACGTCAGAGACATCAAATTGGAATACAGACGTCAGATTTTAATAAACGTGAATCAATTCTCAAAGATAAAGCTGTAACTAATAGTGTAAAATGCTTAAATAAATTAACAAATAGATATAATATTGTTTACATTGGAGCAAGACCGGAATTCACAATGGAGTACACTAAAGAATGGTTAGAAAAAGAAGGATTTCCAAATGGAGAATTATATTTAGGACAAACCCAAAAAGACCGACTTGAAATAGTAAAAAAAATAAATAATAAATATGATTTCATTGCGGGGATAGGTGATCGGTGGGATGATAATGAATTACATTTGGAAATAGGATGTTTAAGTATTATAATAAAAGAATTTGGCGGTAATTGGGATTTTGTCTATAATTATATCATAGATTATGAACAGAAAATGAAAATTAAACAGAACGAAATTCATTTAAAAGGAAAGATTGAGGGTTTAGCTCGTGTATTACCAAAACTCTACAATAAATATGGAGATGAATTGTGGGAAGCATATTTCAATGCTGTTCTTAACATGGCAGAAGAGTCCAGAGAAGAAAGAAGAAAAGAAGATCTTGAATCATTTGATAGATTTAATCTAAATCCTGAGAATTTAGAAGATTTTGCTAAATGGGAAGAATTAATAAATGAAGAAGGATGGGAGAATAATGAAGCATATGGATTACAAGATATTGAAACAGCAGAAGCAACGAATAATCGTTTTGTAAATAAAATAACACGTTGTCGATATGCTGAAATTTGGCACGAGTTTGGATTTCCTGAAATCGGCTATGAAATTCACTGCCACTCAGACTATGCGTGGTGGGATCATCCTGCTTGGAACCCTAAAGTAAGATTTAAACAACCGAAAACTCTTATGAAAGGTGATGACTGTTGTCTATTCATTCTATTTATACCTGATGAAATCTGAGTATTTGTTTAGATGTTATTCAATTTGCTGACGCACTACCAAAAACTCGAAGCGGTAAGATAATGTGCAGAATTCTTAAAGCCATAGCTTCGGGCACAGAAATTGGTAATGTTACGACCTTAGCCGATCCTTCAGTAGTCGATGTATTGCTTGAAGAGCGTAAGAAAATGGATGTTGAAGTAGGTTAAACCTTAATTTTTATTTTATTTTTTATTTTTTTTGATTGACCTCTGGAATTTACTTATATGATTATTCACACATAAGGAATTAATATTTTAATGATCATATGTATATATATATCTAGTGAGTAAAAATGACATCAAGATCAATTTCAATTAAGGAAGAAATCTATAATCAACTTGACAAATATCGATTAAAGAACGAAAGTTTCTCAGAGGCGATAAAAAGATTACTAGAGTCTAACGCTGATATTTTAGATTTAGCTGGGGCTTGGAAAAAAATCAGCGATGTGGAGCCTGCATTGGATGTAGTTGAAAAAATCGTAAAAAAAATACATGAAGAAGAAAATGATATTAAATTGATATAAAATGGCTGTTTTAATAGACACTAACATCATTATTGGTTTCTTAAAAGAAGATACATTAATTGTTGAAAAAATACGAGAATATATAAAAAACAAAATTCCTCTTTTTACATCTACAATTTCTATTTATGAAATCTATACAGGAATTGTTGCTAATCTATACCTAAAAGGAGGTAGACCATCCAAGGTTCCAGAATTATTAGCAGCTTATGATAAATTCCTTTTAAAGTGTGGAATTCTTAACTTTACAAGAGAATCTGCTGAAAAAGCAGCAGATATTTATGCGCAATCACAAGGAAAGGGAACCACTATTAAAGAAAAGGATTGTCAAATTGCTGGAATTGCGTTAGCTCATGGAATTACAGAAGTTTATACTCAAGACGAACAAGATTTTTCAAGGATATTTGATATTGTTGGATTGAAATACATCGGATAAAAACCGGTTGAAATTCTTTATTTTGTATTACATTCCGAATGCACTCATTATTCTCAATCATGAATTTCGAAGTAGGTTAAATTATTTTATTTTATTTTTTCAATTTTTTCTCTTACTTCTCTTTTAGGTTTCTCTTATGCTTCATGTTCAAATTAAAAAACAAACAAACAAACAAAAAAACTTAGAAATTAATTTAAAAGTCTTGAAGATTATTTATATTTAAGTGATAGAAGTCAAATAGTTGATCAAATGAAAAATAGCCATTTAAAATTATATTCCTTAGCGAAATTAAACTCATTAGAGATTTTAATAGAAGAACGTATTCAATATGTAGGATCAAATCAATCGAGGTTTTTTGAGAATTATATTAAAAACCAGAAAATTCTAAAACGAAAAGTATTCATTACAAAGATATTTAGTTCAGTTATTTTTAGTATTTTACCTTTAATTCCTTTATTAACTTATTTTCAAATAGATGAAATTCTTATCGAGGACAATTACAGCATAGATACTATCGTATTTGTTGGAAACTTACTCTTTACTTTGTATATTTTGCTCCAATTTTTAAATTTTTTTCTATTAGGCATATTTAGCACTTCTTTAATTATTTCTGGAAGAATTTTTAGATGGTATGAAACTTTTCCAATATCCAGAGACAAATTAAAAAAAATAGTTTATTTAACAATATTTCGGACTTTAGATTTGCCAATTATTGTATCAATTTTCGCATTTCCTATAATATTTTTAGTGGGGACTCTAAATATTACAATGTTTTTTGTTTGTTTAGGAATTTCTTTTCTTAATTGCTTGTTATCCTTTAGTATACTTATATATATTAGTGAAAGAATCAACCGTATTTTAGATATTAATGAAATAGGTTCTAAAAAAACACATGGTATTCGTTTATTTAATATGTTCAGCTACCTTGCAATCATTACTATTAGTGTTTATACAATCCAATGGGTTATTGGTTCTTTGGGTTTTTTTTTTGACTGGTTTACAAATATGGAAAACGCTTCGTTTATTAATTTGATTTTAAGCGTTATAATTTATCCTTTTACACCTGGTTATGTAATCTCGTTATTTATTTCTCCAAGTGGCGTCCCTAATGAACTTTGGTTTACCACATTCCTTGGACTTGGTATATTGGTATTGTTAACAATTAGAATTTATAATAAAGCTCTTGATAACCTTGAAAAAACTACATATTCTAAATATAAAACAGATAAGAAAAATTTTATATCATTTTATGGCCGAAAGAAACAAAAATTAAATTTGAAGGTGGTTTCTCCGGTTAGTGCATTTATCCGTAAAGATTTACTTACTGCTTCAAGAGATATTAAAACTTTTATGTCCATGATAATGCCAATAGTTCTATCTTTTGTGTTTAAATTTTCATTTAATCTTAGTTTATTAGGAATTTCCGTTCCCATTGAATCAAAGTTAATATACGATTGGATGGTAATTATAGGTTTTAATGTTATTTTAGGAGCTACGATAATCTATAATCTAATAAATATTGAAGAGTCAGGAGAAACGATATTATCTTCCCTTCCCATTAATCCACGTGATCAAGCAAAAGCTAAATTGGTTTTGATGTTAATTATACAAACAGTTTCAGTAATATCTCCAAATTTAATGTATATTATGGACCCCCAATTTTTTGACTATTTGATAACTTCTTTAGCAACTATACCCTTTATATGGATGTTTTTGTTTTTAATGTTCGAGATGAGAATTTATTATTTTGGGAAGATAAACAACCGGTATATTATTGGGGATATTGTCGCTGAAAATAAATTGTTTAAATGGATTCTAATTTTTTTAGCAAATTACTTCTTTTACTACTGGTTAATGGTGTTTACTATTAATCTTTATTATTTTGATGACTTAAATAACCTGTTAGAAATATTAACTACTATTCTTATTATAAGTTTTTTCCTTGTTGCTTCTTTATTTAACTCAATGTTTCCCAAAAAATTAAATGAGGTTTTTAATGAAGAGAAAGCAAAGATATATGGAATTTCCGAAATTGATAAGGATGGAACTCCAACATGGTTTACTAAACATATTTGGATATCTATTTTTTTACTTATAATTCTTTTTTATATTTTTGGAATTATATCTTATTTTATGATGTCTGTTTTTAGTCCTTTTTATCTTGAGTATCCATATAGCGGGAGTCATGATATATCAAAAATAACATCTCTATTGGTTTTTAATTTAACGTTTATGTTATTCTTATTCATAGTTCCAAGAATACTAGGTTTACCAAGAGGTAAACATTCATTCCCATTATATTTAAATAATATTGGCTTAGGATGGCTTTATAAATCATTTAAGAAAGTAATGGTAGGAATTCTATTTTTAATTCTATTTTTGATTCTTTATTTCATAATATTCGGGATTTTTTTATATCCACAAGAAATAGAAGACCTTTTTTATTTCGATAGTTCATTATTTTTTTTAATATTTAACATATCGAGTCAATTTTGGTTTGAAATATTAATAAGAGGGATTATTTTTACCATGCTTTTAACGAAATATAGTGAAAAAAAGAGCCTTGTATTGAACGTTATAATTTATGTAATTATATATCAACTCCCAACTGTATTTTATGTAGAAAGGAATTACTTTTCTTATCTCTTTAATTTAATTTATATATTTATAATTGGATTAATTTTTGCTTTCATATTTCTTAAATCAAAAAGTATTCTTCCTGGAATGACTGTAATAATTTTGACAAGTGTTTTAGGAATAAGTATATTTTTTAATTTTTATTAAATTATAGAGATGATTAAGATAAATGAGTATAAAGAATAATACTAAACCTCCTAATAAAAAAATTACTACAAATTTGAAGGAACATTTATGGAGATCAATTGTAATAATAATAATATTAATTTCTTATATTTTGGTTGAATATTTAATCATTTTAATCTATAACCCTATTGATCAACTTTATTTCCTTGAGCATGATGAATTTTTATATCAATTGACTTTACTATTCTTTCTTCTAATTACAAACTTAATCTTTGGTTTGTTTTTAATCGGAGTTGTACCTAAGATATTAGGATTTCAATTAAATAAGCACTCTATTTCGCAATTTTTAGAAAAAATAGGATTAGGCTGGTTAAGATCAATATCAAAAGAAATTCTATTAGGTATTATTGCCGTTATCTTAATTTCTTTTGTCAATATTGTATATTTTTTGATTTTATTACCCGAATATCCATATTATCTTAGTTCTATTAACCACATTGTTTTTGAAACAATCTTTTTTTTAGGAATCTATTTCTGGAGTGAAATAACTTTTCGAGGGATCTTTTTATCAGTTTTAATGAAAAAATATCGTAGTATAGTAGTAATTTTTTTGAATTCTTTTATTTATTTATTCTATTTTTACATAAAATTACTCATTTTTATAAACTTACAGATGTTTTTATCATTTGAACTAATTATAGTTAGTTTTCTAATTTTTTTTTATGCTTTAATAAATAGTTACCTTTTTTTTAAGACAAATAGCCTTATCCCAGGTATAGTTTTGAACACAGGGCTAATTCTAACTGGATTTCTTTTAGCTGATATTATAGTTATGATTTAAAATACTTGTTGAAGCTTAATATTTTTAAGAAAATCATTGAAATAATGAATTAAAAAAAATTTTAGTTAGCAGAAACTTTACCGAAAAATTATTAAATCCTTTAGGAGACATTCTTATTCTCCATAGGAAAAAAAAAGTTTTACTTCTTTTTTTAAGTAGTAATGGTAAACATGGTGCATCAGATACTTAGCATTCTGTAAACACTGAGCCTTCTTGCACACTTTTATCAATATTTTAATCTATTGGTTTTTCTGAATATATTAAATCGTTAATAAGTAGGTTAAGGAGCATTTTATATTTGTTTTACCCTATTAAAAGTATGAACAAGTGTCATAATTGCCATAATTCAATAGCTGAAAATCAGATACTTTGCATGAATTGTGGATCTCAAATAAAGCCACTTGAAGTAAAATTAAGAATATTTGGTGCAAGACATAAACACTTTTTACTTATCCAGCATCCACCATTAACTGAGAGAAATCTGGTTAAATGGAGATATCGAGAACAAAAAGTAATACTGAAAGCTCCAAAGGGTAATATGACATTAGATAACTGGTTTTAAATTAGCGGGCTATTTACTAATTGCATTAACGCATTAGATTTATTACTATGTAAATTAAAAAAGAGTTTCCAGATAAATTTATATCTAAAAAGGAGTAAGCTCTCATAATTCTTTTTCAAGGGTGTTAATCAATGAAACTTTAGGAGACATTCCTATTCTCCATAGGAAAAAAAAATCAACAATTTTTGTATAGTTTTAATAAAACCTTTTAAGAGGGTTAAACAAAGCGTTTATTGGGCTTTTTAAGTTATTACTCATTTTACTATTAGACTGAGAAGTTATTTCATTTAGTATAAGTTTATTTGTCAAGTATAAAGCTGGTAGAGGTTAACCTTCATGAGTTTAGAGAGAAAGAAGTACAAAAGTTATAAAACTTGGCTCCTTCACCATCTTTACAAAAATAAATTCTTGATATTGTTTGTTATAATAGGTATTATAATTGTTACTTTTACAAGAACTCTCATACCTATAATTATTGGCGAGATTGTAGATGACGCGCTAATTGCTCTTGACTACGATATATTCATAAAGCTCATTATTATGGGGTTAGCAATTTATCTCATCCGTAATGTTATGGATTATGTAACGATGATGACCGGCCACTATCTTGGTTTGAAAACCGAGCAAAATATAAGGCAAGAGTTTTTTGAGACTATCCAACATAAACCTTTAAGATATCACGATAACGCTAAAGCTGGGGATTTGCAAGCCCTAGCAACCAATGATGTGCGTATAATCAATACGATGATTTCCCACGGAAGCTTTTTTTTCTATCCATTCTTTCAAGTGGCAATAACTTTGCTTCTCCTTATTACTACACTCGATATAAGATTAGCTTTAGCATGTATTCCTTTTATTTTTTTTTACATTTACTTTATTTTGTCTTATCGCAGAAAAATTGCACCTTTTGCTGCTAAAAGGTTGAGGAAACATTCAAATTTAGCAGTTGTATTACAGGATAGTATAACAGGTGCTTCTGTAGTCAGATCTTTTGCTGCGGAAGGTTTAGAACGAAAAAAATTTACGAAAGCAGTAAACGCTTTCAGAGATAACTCCATCGGAGAATATTTAGTGCAAGCAAAATATTTTCCTATGTTAGTTCTATACATAACCATCGGAATTTCACTTATTTTTTGCCTTGTCTTTGTATTCCAGAATTCATTAACCATTGGAGAATTAGTTGCTACGAATCTACTTTTGATAACTCTTGTAGATCCAACTAACCTTATTTGGTGGGCTACAAATGATATGATGAGTGGGTTTGCGGCTTGTTCGCGCTTGTTTATAGCATTATCCAATGAGGATAACGAGGATCAAAGAATTAAGAATCAATCGTGGCCGAAGGAGTTCAAAGGAAAAATAGAATTTAGAGATATAACTTTTACATATGAGAATGGAGATAAAAATCGATCCCCTGTTCTGAAAAATCTCAATTTCGTAATCGAACCGAATCAAAAAGTTGCTCTTGTTGGTCCCACAGGGTGTGGCAAAACAACGATCGCAAAATTACTGCTCCTCCTTTATGAACCCCAACAAGGGACTATTTTGTTGGATGGAAAAAACATTCAGGATTATCCCCTTGAAGAACTAAGAAGAAAGATTGGATATATAGAGCAAGACATCTATTTGTTCTCGCAAACTATACTTGAAAATATCGCTTTTGGAAACCAAAATGCTAATCACAACGAAATAATTAGCGTAGCAAAACTTGCTCAAGTTGATGATTTTGTGCAAAATTTCTCGGACGGATACAATACCGTTGTAGGTGAGAGGGGTACGCGGCTCTCAGGAGGAGAGAAACAGCGGGTGGCTATTGCTCGAGCTTTTTTAACTAATCCTGCCATGCTGATACTTGACGATTCGGTTTCTGCGATTGATAGTGAAACGGAGGAGAAGATTTGGCGAGCGATGGAAAATATAATAAAAAACAGAACTACTCTAATAATAACTCATCGCCTTCATACCATACGGACATCAGATAAAATTTTAGTTCTCAAGCACGGAAGAATTGTAGCAGAAGGAAATCACTCTGAATTATTTCAATCATCTGAAGATTATAGGCGAATTTTTGGGAAACGAGTTTCTTTATCAGATTTTAAAAGATATAACATTTAACGAGGTATCATAATGGGACTCTATGCAGGAATGATGAACGAGGAACAGAAACGAGAATATTCCGATCGTGAACTACTGGTCAGGTATATTAGGAGAGTTGCACCGTTTAGGAAAAGCATAGTTCTAATCTCATTGTTAATCTTTATTACTACCATAGCTGAAACTGTAAATCCTCTTTTAATTGGAATTGCAATTGACGAACTTTCTAAAATTAACAGTAATCCTCTGATTGTATTGGAGGTAGGGGGGCTGTACTTTATTCTTTCTATTCTACTTTGGATAATGTTTTTCTTACGGCGTAGAGAAATAGGAAAGTTTGTTCCCTTTTTTTTGGAAAAGCTCCGAATGAATACTTTTGATAAACTACAAGAGCAAGACATGAGCTTTTTCGACAAGCATCTGAGCGGTAAACTAAATACCAGAGTATCTAACGATGCTTTAGATTTTGGGAATACTACGCTCCTATTAGCAGATACTCTCGGTAACTTTCTTATAAGTATATTGACCTTTGGAATGCTTCTATGGCTAAATCCGGCATTAGCTCTCATAACATTAATAGCTATTCCTTTCATCTTTTTATTAGTTCTGTCGCTTAGGCGGTTAGTTAGAATTGTTAGTAGAGCTTATAGAAAAGCAATTGGTAGTGTAAATGCTGCTATGGTTGAATCAATAGAAGGGATACACGTATGTAAAAGTTATGGACAGGAATCTACTGTTTCAGAGCAATTTCAAGAAATTAACAAGCAATATTTTAAAGCAGGGTTTAGATTAACGGCCGTAACTCATATGTGGAGGCCTCTACTGGAAACCATTGCTTCTATTATGCTCATTGTCATCATTTTTTTTGGAGGTCAATTTGTCTTTCAAGGTATAACTAATCCCGGAACAATTTTTATGTTTGTTCTTTATCTTCAGAAATTTTTCCGCCCTATAATGGTCCTCTCTGTATTTTTCCCTCAACTTAGCTCAGGAATGGCAGCATATGAGCGAATACTAGACATCCTTGATTCTGAACCAAATATAAGACAAAATCCAAACGCAATTGATATCGATACTTTAGAAGGAGAAATTATTTTCAAAGATGTCGACTTCTGCTATAGAGAAGGTGAATGGGTATTCAAAGGATTAAATCTGCACATAAAAAAGGGAGAAAAAATAGCTATTGTGGGCCACACAGGGGCTGGGAAAACTTCATTGATATCGCTTTTAGCTCGATATTATGAGTTTCAAGGGGGATCAATTGAAATTGATGGAATTGACATTAGGGACATGTCTTTAAATTCTTATAGAAGAAAACTAGGGAATGTACAGCAAGAAGTTTTTTTGTTTTCAGGTACTATAGAAGAAAATATTCGATATGGCAGACAAGAAGCTTCAGAAGATGATCTCTGGAAGGCAATTAATACTGTGCACCTCGAAGAACTAATCGAATACCTACCGGAAGGGTTGCAAACACAGATCGGTGAGAGGGGAAAAGGACTTTCGGCAGGTCAACAGCAACTAGTTAGTTTTGCTCGAGCAATATTGACTGATCCGCGGATTCTAATTCTTGACGAAGCCACATCGAGCGTTGATGCGTATACTGAAGCAATTATTCAAGAAGCTCTTGAAGTTCTATTAGCAAATCGTACTTCGATTGTTATTGCACATAGGCTCTCAACAATCGTGAATGCTGATAGAATAATTGTGATGGATAAAGGGCAAATCGCTGAAGAGGGTACTCATAATACTTTACTCGAACAAGGAGGAAAATATGCCAAGCTGTATAAACAATTTTTTGAGCATCAAAGTCTAGACTGGGTGCCAAATCAGGGGTCTTTTAAAATTTAAAGATTTAAAATTAATTGAGTATTTTATAAAGAAATCTGTGTAGTGAGTAAATCTTCATTTTTTGATGAAGCTCCAATGTAAATGGTATATTCGATTCTCTCGACTTCCCATACTCTATTATCAGGATTATACCATGCAAAATCTTTTTTCCTCACATCAATGGATACAGTTTTTGTTTCTTTAGGTTTTAAGGCAACTCTCTTAAATCCACGTAACAGTTTTAGGGGCCGATCAACGCTAGATTTCTCAAACCCTACATATAATTGTACAATCTCTTCACCTGCAATAGCTCCAATGTTCGAAATATCCACGCTAACAATAATTTTCTCTTCAGTTGATTCTACTCGGATATTTTTGTATGAGTATTCAGTATAACTCAACCCAAATCCAAAAGGAAATGCTGGTTCTCGGCGTTCCTTTTCCATCAAAGTATATCCGTGATAATAACCGTATTCAATCTCGTCAACATATATGTCAAAGAATGGTAAATGAGCGGGATCTGTAGGGATTGTAAGAGGTAATTTTCCGCTTGGGTTAACTGCTCCAAAAAGGATGTCAGCTAGAGCGTTTCCTCCTTCCATACCTGAATACCAAGCCATTAAAATAGCGGGGACTCTTGTTCTCCATTCTTCCATGAGAATAGCGCTCCCCCCAATAAGTACAACTACGCATTTTTGATTAACTTGTGAAACTGCATTAATTAATTTAATTTCTTTCTCTCTTAGACCAAGATTAATGCGATCTCCTAATCCCTTTGAAATAATTGGAATATATTCGCCCTCATCCTTATAGGTGTAACCAACCATTAATACTACCGCATCTACGCTTTGAGCAATCTGTTGAGCAACTTCAAGATCGCTACCATCGTTATGTATTATTTTTACTTTATCACCGAATCTATTTTCTAAACCGTGTAAAGGCGTCACAATATTATTTTGGCGCACGTGACTGCTTCCGTGATCACCCGTATTTTTTAAATCGGCTAATGGACCAATTACTGCTAAAGTATCAACTTCTTTAGAAGTAAAAGGTAATATTTTATCTTTATTTTTAAGCAAGACCATGCTCTTCTCTGCAACTTTGCGAGCTAAAAGAACATGATCATCGCAACCGATTAAAGTAGGATCGTAATTTTGAGAGTCTTCTTTAGTAGTAAATCTTAACACTGTGCGGATTATTCGCTTTGCGGATTCTTCTATTAATTTTAAAGGAACTTTTCCTTGTTTCACTGCTTTTTCTAGTTTTCTTCCGTAATATTTTGCACGGGGCATTTCAACATCTAAGCCTCCCATGACTCCACCAATGGTATCGTGGACTCCATTCATCCAATCCGAATGCACAAAACCTTCAAACCCCCATTCACCTTTTAGTATATCTCTTAACAAAGGAGCATTATGACCACAGTACTCGCCGCGAACTTTATTATACGCTGACATGACTGTAGCACAATTTTCCTCGATACAACGCTTAAAATGAGGAAGATAGACTTCTCGTAATGTTCGTTCGTCTAATTGTACATCAACTTTAAATCGCGAATGTTCTATGCTATTAACAATATAGTGTTTAACTGTGGCCATAACATTATGTTTTTGTACGCCACGTATCAAAGCAGCCCCAAATTCACCAAGATGAAAGGGATCTTCGCCGTATGTTTCTTGAGCTCGACCCCACGCGGGATGTCGCAAAAGATTTACACATACACCTCCAAAAAGATTTCCTCCATGAGCACGTGCTTCTTTACCGATAACTTCACCCACCTCTTCTTCGAGTTTAATATCCCACGAAGCCCCTCGGGCCATGGATACAGGGAAACAAGTAGAGCCGGGCATCATTACACCCCTCGGACCATCTGTAAATAAGAATGGAGGTATACCTAATCGTTTAACGCCCCCACCTGGATAAGCACGCACGCCGAACTTTCGATCTTTTAGCAACAACATAAAGAAATGTTTCCCCGACATTATATCAACCTTTTCTTTTAATGTCATTTCGGTTAAAGCATAATCTGCATATTCGTCTATTTCTCTATCTGACATTCCTTTTTTGATTTTATATTTTATCATTATGAACTCACGTTAATAAAAAATATCCCATAGTTCAAAATCAAATTTACTTCTTAAAATTTGGCATTAAAATAACAGAAAATATTAGGAATTTTTATTTAATATTCTATTTTTTATGAAAATAAATATATTTTAAAAATAATTTGTTGATAAAAATGATTGATAATAATTACATGTATAAATTTATAGAAGATATTTGTAACGAGGTAGGGCCCCGAGAATCAGGGACTGAACAAGAAGTCTTAGCAGGTAATAGAGTAGAATCGGAATTGAAAAAGTTTTGCGACAAAACACATCAAGAGAAATATAAGAGTAGTCCTCATGCCTTTCTTGGAGGTATTAAATATGGTGCAATATTGGTCTTCATTGCTGGAGTCTTTTATTGGTTAACGTTGTTAATAGATATTAATGTAATTTCGTTAAATTCATCCATGAGTACGATCTTCTTATTAATAGCAATAATTCTTATCGTGATAACAATTAGTTATTTCATTTTAGAAGTGATGAAATACCACGAAATCTTTGACTTTCTCTTTCCTAAACGGGAATCACAAAATGTTATAGGTACAATCAATCCAAAAAACGAAGTGAAAAATACAATAATTTTTTCTGCACATCACGATTCTGCTTTTGAATTTAACACTTTTTACTATTTAAAGCGGTTCGGTCAAATGATAATCAATATTGGATATTTAGCAGTTGGAATAGTGTTCATCGCGATAATTTTAAAATTAATATTTTTCCTTTTATCAATTGAGCAACCAATTCTCTTTTTAGTTTTTGGCATTATCTTTATATTTTTCGTTCCAATTATACTAGTTTACGTTTTTTTCCACAGCTCAAAGCCTGTCCTCGGTGCGTTCGATAATTTGTCCGGAGTCGCTATTGTGTTAGGGATTGGAAAATATTTATCTGAAAACAAGGATAACAGCGAGGTATTCCCTAAACATACAAGGATTCAATTAATTTCGTTTGCTGGAGAAGAATCAGGTTTAAGAGGCGCAAAACGATATGTAAAAAAGCATTATGACGAATTACTATCAAATGGAACTACTGTTGTGAACATGGATAGCATTGCTAAAAGAGATATTATCGTAATACATGATAGAGAACCGGGTATAGGTGCTAAACATAATCCCGTTGTATTTGAACCTCTTTTAGGAATCGCCAAAAAGGTGAATTTAAAAGTAAAATTAATGCCATTGCCTTTCGGTGCAACTGACGCAGCAGCCTTTAGTAAGAAAAATATTCCCGCTACAACCATTGGGGGTTTAAATTTAAAAGAAGAATTACCGCCTTACTATCATACAAGAAAGGACACGCCAGCAGTAATAGAAAAAGAAGCTTTAGGACAAATTGTACAAATTTGCCTTGATTACTTAAAACTAATAGATAATCGAAGATAAAAGATAATCTCTATTATTTATCTTCAAATTTCCATTTTTAATAGAGAAAAATTATTTTGCGAATATACACTTCTATTTTTTCTAATATTATGTTAAAATTGGATTCATAATTAATATCAAAAACTAAAAATGTTTTCTCGTCGCATTCAATAATAACAATTGTCTGTCCTTCTAACTCCGCAATAATTTTGTTTACTTTTCTATCTCCCATTGTGCGACCAAGATCTGTAGCACTTTCTAAGACCGAAGCGCACATCGAAGTGAAGTTGTTAAAATCAGTGTCTTCTTTAAAATCTTTAGCGATAAGTCCACCGTTGCGATATGCG
The DNA here is from genome assembly GCA_029856105.1 of Promethearchaeia archaeon. GTDB lineage: Archaea > Asgardarchaeota > Lokiarchaeia > Sigyniarchaeales > SOKP01 > SOKP01. Next base: position 14,759 of record JAHQWH010000143.1, read on the forward strand.
AATAAAACACCTAATAAATTGCCTTTATTCTTTAATTCACTCAAGATTTGGTTTAATTTTTCAATTTTTTGAGGTTTTGGAAGTTCTATCTCATTCATCGTTATAATAATACTCAATTTTCAATAAATAATTTATATTAATGAGACTTAAAATTTTAATATATATGAATAATCAAAGCTCTGAAATCGAGGAAATAATCCGTAATACTAATAAAAAGTTTATTGAAGAAGATTTAACGAATTTTCTAAAAATTTCAAGTTTTACTTTAAATAAAGAAGCAATAATGGAAGCAAAAGAATTTATCATTTCATATATTTCTGATTTTTGCGAAGATATTAAAGAGATCGAAGGGGAAATAAATCCTTTATTGTTAGCTAAGGTCAAAGGAAAAATTGAGGATTCTTTATTAATTTACATGATGTACGATACGCAACCTGTAAATAAAGAAAATAAATGGATTAGAAATCCTTTTGATGCTGAAGTAACGCAATTATCCAAACCCTTGGATGGATTAGGTAATTGTTTAATTGCCAGAGGTGCTTATAATTCAAAGACGCCTTTGTTATGCTTCCTAAACGTAGTAAAGATATTAAAAGAAGAAAAAAAGCTTCCAATTTCTCTACTATTACTATTCGATGGGGAAGAAGAATTAGGTTCGCCTACATTGTTAAAATTACTTGAAAATAGAAAAGATTTATTTAACTCTTGTTTAGGTGCATATTACCCTTCAATGAAACAAGATTTAAGCGGTAATTCGGTTCTAAAGCTTGGTTATAAAGGTATTTTGTCGCTAACCGTAAAAGTCACATCTACAAATGAGGAAACCCATTCTGCCTTTAGTTCGATGGTACCTAATCCTGCACTTGATTTGATTTCTTTACTTAGTACCATTTATTCAAAGGACAAATTTAAAATTAATTCTTTACGCAATCCCTACCACATGACCTCTGACGAGCAATCCATGGTTAAAGATTTAATGAAAAAAATCGATCTTGAGAATATTAAGAATAAAGCCGGAATTACGCAAACCTTAGAAGATGATACAAAAAAATCTTTTGTTAACTACTTATTCAATCCAACTTTTAATATATCCACCCTAAAATCGGGTTACTTAGAAGATGGGGTAAAAAACATGGTTGCAAACAACGCAGAATGTAACATCGATATAAGGTTTGCCCACAACGTTTCTACTAACGATGTATTTAAAGAAATTAGAAAAATTGTAATTGATTTAGCAAAGTATTCAAAATCTAAAATTGAATTAATTAAAAATATTGGTTACGAGCGCTCTAAAGTTAAACTCGATTCAATTTTAGTAAAAAGCCTTATAAAAAGTTTTGATATGTTAGGCATATCAACCCATATTTGGCCAATTAGTGCCGCTGCTGCTCCATTAAGCAAGATACAGAAGGATTTAGGGATAGATTTTGTCGTTGGTGGTTTAGGAATTGGAGGTTTTGCTCACGCCCCAAATGAATTTATCCAAATAAACTCAATTGTTAATACAAAACTTTCAAATTATTTATTTTTACAAAACTATGCAGTGTTGTATAATAAAGAAATCAATTAATACGAATGAAACAACCCACCAAATCCTCTACGCTTAGTTTTAATTGCTTGTTGAGGACACAATTCCATACAACAAAGACAAGAGATACATTCTTTTCTCAAAAACTTGGGATACTCTCCGCTTTTAAAATCTATGGCGTTTGCAGGGCACACGTCGAAACATTGACCACATTGTACGCATATTTTTTTCTTTAAAATAGGAATTTTTTTAGTTACCTTGTAAACTATGTTCCTAGTGATAAAGCTTCCGAATCGCGTCATAGTTTTTCCAGGGACTTTAAATTTTGGAGCTAAATTTCTAGCTTTTTCTAAGGATAGTCCTAAAATTTCTATATCATCCAGATTTCCTATACCTAAACCTCTCTCGTAAGCATTCTTTAAATGAGGAACATGTTTAAGACCTTTAAATTTTCCTATTTCTAGAGCAATAACATCTAACGCTAACTCATCTGTCCCAACTAAAATTAAATCCCATCTCTTCATAGGTCCTGACACAGGACCCATTGTCCCTTGCATAACTCTGTGCAGATCATAAATAACTAAACGATTTGGTTTATTTTTGACAACCCAAGAAAAGTTGTCTGCTAAAGCTTCTCCAAATTGCTCTGGGTTTCTACCTAATAGATGGTATTTAGCTTTTAACCCTCCTGGAATTATCCCCCAATAATTTTTTATAGCTCCCGTTATGGTGGCTTCTCCGTGAGTTTTTAACTTAGGTAAGTTTATTAATAAATCACATTCATTTACAGGATTTGATACGTAATAATCTTTTAATCTTAATGCTCCTTCGATAACATCGTGAACGGGGGTATCATGCTCAAAATTAATAAATTTTATGCTTGCTTTTTCGCAAACCTCAAGTAAACTTATTTTTTTAGCAATTTGTTCTGCAGAAATTTTTATTTGTCCGGGAGAATCTCCTATACTAACGTTCTCCATTGCCACTCCAATTTCTTTTAGATATTTTAACACGCCTTCTACGAAAATGGGCTGAGTACAAGCATCTTTAGTCGCTCTCAATAGGTTAGGTTTTAATAGAATGTTCTTACAATTAAGAATGTCGAAATGAAAATCTTTTTCAATCATCTTTATAGCTGCTACTATAGCATCTGGGATGCTTTCGTAATCGTTTATGTTTATTATGCTTACTTTCGTTGACATAATATCCCCTATATTTAATAATTAACTACAAAATTAAAATATAACTTATGATTGAAAAAAGCTGTAATTACAGAAAACAAAAAACAATAAATCTTTTTATTTTAGTAAAATATGTATCGGAAACAAATAATTTTTAAAAAGAAACTTTTATTATTATTATAATTTAGACTTTTAACTTTTAAAAAACTGTAAAAATAAAATAGAATGGTAAATCTTGTTTATTTTTACATCAAGTATGTATTAAAACGACCAAAATCAAGCGAGTGTGTGGAGAAGAATGGTTGAAAGCGACTTATTGTTTAAAATTTGTCTTTTTGGAGACGGTGGGGTGGGTAAAACTACTTTAATAGGTAGGTATATTACCGGAGTGTTCAAAAGTAATCAAACAATTACTATTGGAGTTGATTTCCATGTTAAAAAGCTAGAAGTAGAAGGCAAGAAAGTTTCTCTTCAAATATGGGATTTTGCTGGCGAGAATCGCTTCAGATTTCTTTTGCCAAGTTATGTAGTTGGTGCTTCTGGTGGAATATTTATGTACGATATCACAAGATTTAGTAGTTTGAAAAATTTTCCCGATTGGATCGAAATTTTTAAAAAAGGGTTCATTGGAGCCCAAGATAAGCAGTTACCTGTAATTATGGCGGGCAGTAAATTAGACTTAAACTATAAGCGAGCCGTTTCTAGCAAAGAAGCTTTTGATATGGCGAAAAGGAATAATCTTTACGGTTACATTGAATGTTCTTCTAAGGATGGAAGAAATGTGGAAGATATTTTTTATGAGATTACTAAATTAATGATGCACAGAGCGGATATAATTTAGGCTCCTCATTCTCTAAAAATTCCTAAAAGGGATTTTATAACTAAATTAGGAATTAAATTCTTATCAATAAGTTGAGAGCGAATCGCTTTTTCTTGAATTTTTTTAACCTCGAGTTCAGTCGTGACCCCTGTTAATACGAGTACAGTATTAATTCCGGCTCGATTTCCCGCTAAAATGTCTGTGTTTAAACGGTCTCCGAATATCACTGATTTATCTGGTGATACATTCGTATGGTTTAATATCATTTGAATCCCATAAGGATTGGGTTTACCAAAAATTTTTAGAGGTTTTATGTTAGTACATGTTTCTACTGCGTTCACCATCACTCCTGCTCCAGGAAGAAATCCACTCGCAGCTGGTAATGTTGAATCGGAATTTGTAGCGTAGAATTGAGCCTTACCTTGTAAAATACAATTCTGAGCGAACGCTAGTTTTTTGTAGTTGAATTCTCCATCTAAACCCACGATTACAAAATCAACCTTTTTATAGTTTGAAGAAAGGTTGACAATGGTATGACCTTTTGCTGTTAATTCATCCTTTAAACCAATTTCACCGATGACAAAAATAGTTGCATTTTGCTTTAGATTTGAAATTTCTTCCGATGTAATCGAAGCGCTAGTATAAAAATCAGACGCTTTACTTTTTATATTTAAACCCTTTAAACGATCGACATACATCTGTCTTGTAATAGTAGAATTATTGGAATTATAAACGACTTTAATCGAAATGTCTTTTAATTCTTGGATCACTTTATCGCTGTTAGAAATTAATATATCTCCCCGGTAAATTACTCCGTCTAAGTCAAAAATCGCTAGTTCGATATTTTTTAATTCGTCAACTAATTCTCGCATGAATAAATTTAATAAGATTATAATTTTTATATGTTTTACTTTCTATAACCAACCTACTGGTAATCCAAATAAGCATATCATAAGTTGAAGCCCAATTGGAATAAATATGGGATTTAATATATTATCTGCGGTAACTGACGGTAAGTAATCAATTAGAAAGAAAACGAGAGCTCCCATTATTGCATAAATTGGTCCTACAAATATAAAACCTATAATATACGCAACGGCTACTCCAGCAATAAATCCTTCAACAGATTTAACGTCTTTATTTCTAAGCGTAACCTTATGCTTTCCAAATCTTCTCCCGATTAAAGCAGCAGATGCATCAGAAAGGCACGCTATAAGTATTCCTGCAAAAAACACAAAAATATGAATTATCCCCGCCATGTAAAGCATATAAGCAAAAATAAATCCTGTTATTATGTAAATTTGCGGTCCGGCAGCATTTTTTTCTTTATTTCGTAGCATAGATTTAGATAAGAAGTTAAAAAAGGAATATTCTGGCCCCCAAACGATTCGAATTATATCAGATGCAATAGTAAAGGCTAAAGAAGCAATTAAAGCGAACATAGTAATCTCTACAACAGCTTGAAAATCTCCAAAAACATATGGAAAATTGGCTATATCCCCCCATAATAAATTATAAGATGGTTCAATTTGGTGAATAAATGTTATAACGCTATCATTTACCAGTAGAGTTATTGGAGGGATTGTCATAAAACCAAAAAAAGCCAAAAATATTAGAAGCCCCGATAAATGAAAACTTTTTCTGAATAATTCCATCCTAAATGGGATTTCTTCTCTATAAGGATTTTCTCTCGTCATTCTTCTAATGTATCTCCTTAAAATCGTTTTTTCTTTATTTTTTCCTTCCTTATTAAACTGATCTTTCTCCTCTCTTTCCATTTTATTTATAATCATTCTGATGATTGTTGTAAATAAGAGATTAAAAAGTAGTGTCATGCCAATCCACCACACCATAAACCCGTTGTAAGGGAATGATAAAAACCCGATAACAGAGTTGTAATATCCAAAAATTAAAAAACATATCCCGCAAAGAAATGATGAGATTCCTCCATACTTGTTTTTTGCCCTATATCCCTTAATCCCTATGTAATACATCAAACTCATTAGAACGAAAAAAAACAGCGATAATGTGGTATTATAAAGACTCTCCACTAAAGCCCAATATTCCATAATTAGCAATCAAATTAGTAAAGTTAATTATTTTTATAATTAACTATTAAATAATTATTCTTTGGTTTCATTTATTATATCATTAACAAAAATTAATCGTATTTTTTGATGAAAATGGATGATTTAGAGAAAGAAAAAACCGAAGGTTTAGATTTTCAATACTTAGGGGATGTCATCGACAAGAAAAAGGAAATTGGTAATAAATACATCACTCCCGGATTTGGATTAGCGGGCCAATTATTTTCCATGGTGGCAAAACATGTTATTAAGGAATTAGGTCCTGAAAAAGGTGAAGCTCTTCTTAAAGATGCAATTGAAGAATTTGGACTTGAAAGAGGTAACCGAATAGCAGAAAAAGTAAAAGCCGAGAGTAAATCGTTGTCCTTAAAGAATTGGTTGATTTATACGGATATTGACTCTATTGAAAACTTTCGTCCTATTAGTAGCACACCTAATGGCGATTTCGTAGTGAAAATTAAACATTGTACGTTTATTAATGCTGCTAAAGAATGGGGTTTAAATGAATATGCTAAAATTTATTGCAAATATGTAGATTATAAAATTCTTGAAGGATATAATCCTGATGTGAAACTTATTCTCGAATCTCGACACGATACCGGAGCTAATCGTTGCGTGTTTCGCTATGTCATGAAGGAAGAAAACAAATAAACGATTAAAAAACACTAAATGAAAATTGTTTTTAATTAAACGATAAAATTATAAGTGTAATTTTGGATAATAGTTATAGCAAGGCACATATCTTTATCTACATATTATAAACTTTAATAAACCTATAATAGAGTAGATTTTTATATAAACGAATAAAAAAAAAAAATAAAAAGTACCAATCTATTTAAAATATAAGTGATAATTATCTTTATTAAATCTAATAAATAATATTTATCTAATAAAAATCTAGTGAAGGAGAAAGTGACAGTAATGGACCCCAATACGCCCGATAGCCTTGATGATATACTCAAAAGACTTCTTGGAGCAATTCCGGAAGTAAAATCTGCTGCTATAGTATCAGCTGAAGGCCTTCCGATCGCTTCTGCACTTCCACAAGGCATAGACGAGACGAGAATTGCTGCAATGACAGCCGCTCTTCTATCATTATCCGAAAGAGCGATTATCGAAATGGCAAAGGGTGATTTCGACCAATTATATATTAAGGGAAGTGATGGCTATCTTTTGGTCATGCAGGCGGGCCCAAACGCTGTTTTGACCGTTTCTACAACTAAAGAAGTTCGGCTCGGGTTAATTTTATTAGATTGTAGAAGAACTTGTGAAAAAATAGCGCAATTAATATAAAAAACAGAAATATTATTTGTTAAGAAATTACATCACAATTCAAACTCTTTTGAATCTCATACTTTCTAATGTAAAAATCACAAATTATTAATTTTATGATTCATTTTTGTTATTACTAACACCTATTTGCTTTAAGGATACTTTATTATGTTCAAATTAGTTCAATTTATCAAACTCAATCTAAATAATCGTGGTGTGTGTGTCTGTGTCGCTTTCTAACGGCTTGAGTTCTTATTAGAAATAAGAATTAAAAATAAAATCAAAAATAAAATAAAATAAGTCGAGGGCGTGTTCATAACCCCACAGGACGGGCACAAAACTTATGCGAAAGCACTCCAAAGTACGTAATATCGATCGGGCTTAATTACGACGGAATTCACGATTTCGCCCCTTACGAGAAGTTAGACCAGAAAGCAGAAAGAATCTCCGATTTTAGCAATTTAGCAAAGGAATCGGTTATGTTTGGGACCGATTGGATTTATAATTTTAACAATCTCGAGAATAACGAGCTTTTAGAAAAAAAAGATGATATTTGGGACGAATACAAACCAAAAGACCAAATTTTTGAAATTTACAAGCTCGTAGACATGAGCGAGAATAACCCTAAGTTTTCCGAACTATTCTACGAAATTAGGCACAAAACTTATGCGAAAGCTTGGGAAGAATACAAACTTCAATTAACAGGAGATATAATCGAACAAGTATTTATGTCTGTTACAGCTTCTCTTCTTAGCGCAGCCGTCGAAGCAGCTATTACTGCCGTCACAGTAGGAACTGGCTGGTCAGCTGCCAAAGCTGCAGCTACTTTAACCTATGTAGCTGTATACACATTAATGACAAAGTTTAGCATCGATAGGAAACTTCACGAAGCGGAGTCTAAAGAACGCTCCAAGACCTTCTATCCCGCCTCTGACGTGAAAGTAGAGCCCGAATATCTCAACGAGAAATGTATATACGATAGGGTTCTCCAAGACACGATGGCAGCAGCGCTTCTTGGGCACCCAGGAGGCTTCTACCAAACGGTGAGCGGTGACGAGCCCGGTAATTCGTACACCGGTCATTTAGTGGTAAGTCCTCCCAACCTAGCCCGCGTATTAAGCTCGTTCGGCGGATTTTTAGACTTACTCTGGGAAAATTTCTGGAACGCAGGAGAATCGGACCCTGACTCCTACACCGCCCTCGATTTCGACGACCTAAACTTGGATTACTTGCTAACGACCAGCGAGTTGCCCTTCTACAACACAAAAACTTATTACACCTACCACAACACGGAGTTTGTTTTCGACACTTACAACATGTATTCCTACAACACTTTAGGCGCTCTCGAAACTCAAGTATTGGAAGGTTCGAGCGGTCAATTCGACGCGATCAGACCTACCTGCATAGATGGCGCTCCACAATACGAGTTTATCAATAGTACGCTTTATAACACGGTTCTACCGCAGCAAATTCTGTACGGACCAGTCGTGTTAAGCCAGACTAGGTACGATCAGATTAAACCCGCTTTGGGTCGACTTACTGTGAAAGTTCGATGCAAAGACTACGATAAAACGCTGGGAATCAACCCTTACGCCATGAACGAGATAGAGCAAGAAGTTTACGAGGCTAAAGTACCGCTTAACGACAACGGCTTCGAATACCCGATTAGATACGTTTACATTGACGTGGTAAACTACGACGTGTTCGAAGGAACTAATTATTTTGCTCAAGATTTGCTGGTTAACGAGTCAGATTACGCGATAGATTGCGGCAACCTTTACTTTACCAAGTCTCTCGAAGGAATTATTTCGGAAAAATATTCGGGTTTCGAAGAGTTTCTATCCGAAACTTGGGCTAGCGACTTGATTAAGTCTACTATATATTACAATGTTCGCGTAGTTTTCGATAGGTTCGTTCCCGACACCACGGACGAGACCAATAACCTAGCTTTAGCTCAAGCGACCTCTTACGCAATTATGGACTATTTTAACCAGTATACTTACGCGGAGATCAGCGCCAATATGATTTCTGAGGTTACCTACACCGAGACTTTAACTTTTTGGTCTACTTTAATCAGCGCCCCGCTCGTCTATTTCGGTTCTTGGGCCGTTTCTGCTGGGGTTGGAAAAATGTTCGGGGAGGCAGGTTCTAAAGCCGTTCAAGCAACACTACAAAAGTCAATAATGGGAGGTCTCGTTGGAACGGTGGTAAGCCCCATTAAAGAAGTGTTCCAAGAAATCATTGAGGACGGGTTTAAAGAAGCGTTAATAGAAAACTTGGTAAGCATCGCGGGAGGAACGGACGATTTAGGCTTCTGGTTATCGTCGCTAAGCACTTCCGTTAGAGAGGTTAAAGGCGCGTTAGGGCAACTTACTTTTGGAGAGACTAACCTAAAAAATACTTTTACGCTTATTCACGCCATATCTTCGGGAGACATCGATACCAGGTTAGAATTTGAGCAGAGAATCGCGCAAGACTTAAAGCAAAGACAAGAAGCAGAAAAAGCTAAGCAAGCGCAGATGAGTTTCTGGGACAATATGCTCAAGACCGACTTATTGAAAGGACTTTTCATGGTAATACCGTCGATCTTTTTCGGCTCTTTTAGTTTTATTGCGCTATCTGGTTTTAATAAAATGGTAACGAGCTCAATTAAGCTCTCTCCGGCGGCATACGCGGAACACGCTTCGTGGAAGCACAGTAGGAGGAAGAAAGACACGATAAAAGCGGTTGGAACCCAAAGAGCTTTCTCTTCAGGTCGTATATTTACCGATAGAGTTTTAGGAGCAACGAAAAAGCCCGCCGAGCTAGAGTCAGTAGCTTCAGATATCAACAACGAATTTAAAGACGAACAAGAAACTGGAATCTTACCCCCGCCTCAAACTGCTCAAATACCTACGACCAATCCTAATCCAAAAACTGAAACGAGAAAAATACTTGCTGATAAATTTAACACGATTGCGTTTGAAAACTATTTTAACGAGTGGATTGAAGGATATATATTTAGCGACGAGAGATTTAAAGCTTTTAAATCGGAGTTCAAACAAGTTCAGCAAAATTATAGAGAAATTGGATTTCAAAAAGCGGAGAAAGATGCGATTGATATCATCAAAAACGCGCTTAAAGAGGATAAATTCAACCTAAGATTCCTTAACATGTTCGGTGTGGAGTTTTACGATCCCGATTTTATTTTAATTGGCGCTTCTGGTCCTAGCACTAGGACGGAAGGCTCTCAATTATTGAAGCAGAATGCTTTTGAAGCGAAGATGACCACTTTAGACAAAGTAAACGAAATTAAGGGCTATTTCGGCGTGAGCGGCGATTATGCGATGTATGTTAAAGTGAGAGACGATCAACTCATCTCCATCCCTGTAGATAGTGAGACAAATCTTGCAAATTGGTTAACAGACAACCATCACAGTATCGATAGCAAGATTTACGTAGCACCGAGTTCCCTTACTATTGAAGAATTCCATACTCTCGACAACTGGCAAGATCACCCCTCTTACGTTTTACAAGATAATATAAAAAGTTTGTTTTCAATAGAATTCGATAAAGAATTTTACCAATTACTAGAAATTTCCGAAGGTATTTTTGGATACCATAATAACAAGTTAAAAAAGAGCCTTAACTCTCTTTTCACTGACCGTACTCTTTATCAATGGTTATTTAAAGTTGAGAACCATCCCGCAATAACTGGCGAGAATAAAAGAACTTTTCAAACATTAATAATGAATTATAGAGCAGATAATGGGTTACAATATCAAGATCCTGCAATCGATACTTTAGTAGGAGCTCTTAGAATGGCCGTTCAGCACGAGGATGGTTTCGATACTCCATCTGACCGTAAACTAAGTGACTTTTTTAATTTTGATCCTACTATAAAGATTTTCAGGAAAGGAGCCCGAAGTATCCTATTCCAACAAGATCATGTGCTTAAGCTAGTTTACGGTTTATACAGAAGAAGTTCTGCTCGATTTATTTTGAACAATTTTGGCAAGACTACTGTTTTAGACGAGGGAAGAACATCTCTAGCTGTTAGAAAAGCTTTATTAGCTATTAATCAATATTGTGAATCAAAAGATAGTATTAATTTTGGTGAAGCTCCACCGCTTCAAAGGTTGATAACAGCATGTAGTTGGCACCTATCAGATATTCATAATGGAGGAAATTATTATATAAGATCTGAATTAGCAGGTTTATTCGGTTTAGAGATTCATATTATTGACAAGTATCTTACTGGAGTTTCCAGAAATGTAAAGAATATGGATTTTATTGAAAGAATCCGAGATTTAGTGTCAGACTTGAAAGAAGACTTAAACAGAGACCAGAGTGCCGTTTTAGGAGAGTTATATAGAAGATTCTATGCTTATAACTCCAGATCCTTTTCAGGGGTTCACAGAGCTCTTGGCGATCTCACTCTTTCTGACATATACGATTCTTCAAGGGAAGATTACACTTCTAGATGGTTTAATCCAGATGTTGCAGCCAAACATTACGTTGAATTGCTTCTTAAACAAGGCGGATTGTTGCCCGCTGGGAGGAGAGGAGAAGGAGCTGATAATTACGACGTCTCACTTTTTAAGGCTAGACACCATATTGATTTCTATAAACCTTCTATTGATCCATTAAATCTTATTCTTTTAGGAAACTTGCATTATAATTTTATAAACCACGAAGCAAAAGGTGATTTAGATTACTATACGCGTATGCGTTACATGCGCGATAGTTTCGAAAATGCAATACCCCCGTCCTGTTGGGAATCAAATTTGCAAGACCTTTACATAGAACGCCTTAAGGAATTTATTATTGGATGGGAAAACGATAGAGTTATTCAATATACAAAACAAGGACCTCCAACCTATGAATTTGTTGATGGAGAGTGGGTAATCGTAGATATAAAAATTGATTTTATTAAAATGAACTATAAAGGAAAAACATATGACCTACAGGGAATGCTCGAAAAAGGGTGGATTACAGAAGACTGGGTTAGTAGCATCATACAAGATTTAAGGCAAAAATTAGAAAGTAGAGGATTGATGTAAAGTCAATAATAATATCACAAATTATTAAATCTTAGTACAGCTATGATTAAATTATAAACAATTACTTTTTTTTATTTAACAATGAAAAATATAAGAGAATTAAATTCTAAGGATTTAGAAGGTTTAAATTCTGAGGAATATTATCATCTTATGGAATTAGACGACTTGATATGCAGCAATCTCAAAGGGGGGCAGGTTGGTGATTCGAGTCCGATCTATCTTGAGATTGAAAGCGGGTGTATCGTTAAACTTGATTTGGTTTCGTGTCGTTTGCCCTCGGTCCCTCGTGTTGTTTGGGAGTTTAAGATGCTAAAAGATTTAGATTTGGATAGAAACGCGATTGAAACTTTTCCCAATACAATTGAGAAACTAGAATTCTTAGAAGTTTTAAGCATATCTGATAATAAGCTAAGTGTTTTTCCTGAGTCGATAACAAAGGTTACCTCTCTGCAAAGCCTAAATTTGGCGAATAACAACATCGTTTCAATGCCGAGTTCGATTGGACATTTAAAAAATCTCCGTCATCTTGCCTTGACCAATAATCGGCTTAAAACGCTACCCGAGTCAATAGGGGGGCTGATATCTTTAAAGACATTCTACTTGAAAGAAAATGAACTGGAAAAACTACCAGAAGGTTTTGGAGGTTTAAAAAGTTTAAAAGAATTTTCTATTAGAAATAATCGGTTAAAAACAATCCCCGTGTCGATTGGAAATCTTAAGAACTTGAGCTACTTAGATTTATCAAACAATTGTTTGGAGAAATTACCTGACACAATCGGGGAAATGGAGTCGTTAAGTACTCTTTGGTTAGGGGGGAACGGATTAAAGAAATTACCTGATTCTATTACTAAGTTAAAGTCGATAAAGACGATACGACTAAAAGGAAACCCTTTAGTCTCCATTCCAGACGGTCTAATAAAGGAATCTATTAAAATCCTTTGAGTTTCGATTGAGTTTCGAGATTATTTTTTTCTTTCCATAAATTATTAATTTTATGCTTCTTTTTCATTAGCAATATTAACTATTATTAATAACAATATTAACTATTATTAATAACAATATTAACAAAAATAACGGGTGCAATGAAATTTTTAAATTGGTCCACCTAGCTACTAAGGTTGAGATACCGCCTTTTTTATTCGGTCAACCTAAAGAAGACAGCGCAAGAATTATCCTTAGTGAAGACTACGAAGGTATAATCACTAGAGATTATGGATTTATTATTGCTATTGTTAATGTACTTGATGTAGGACATGGTATCATTATAC
>JAHQWH010000144.1 GCA_029856105.1 Promethearchaeia archaeon
ATAACATCAACCATTTTACCACCAGGAAGCTCTACATGAACCTTCGAAGTAGTGAAATACATGTTTCGAGGAACAAGTTGCCCTGGTTTTACCAAATTGCTATACATTAAATGTTCTGCGCCTCGGCCTTGATGAGTGGGGACTAAATATTTGTATCCTAATACATCTTGCACTGACTTTTCCAAATTATAAAAGTTTTTGCTTCCAGCATATGCTTCATCCCCTAACATCATACCCGCCCATTGATTATCGGACATTGCTGACGTTCCAGAATCTGTTAGCAAATCGATAAATACATCGTCAGATAATAGTAAAAAAGTGTTAAATCCTGCTTCTCTTATCGCTTCCTTTCTTCTTTTTTCGGAAGGAATTTTAACAGGTTCTACAACCTTAATTTTAAACGGTTCAACTGGTGGTTTCATTTTTTATTCACTAAAACTTTCTTTCTTAGATCTAGAAATATATTGATATTGAAAAAGGTTCTTGTGATTCGCTTCCCATCAATTTCCCATTCAAGTGTTATTATGAAAGATTTATAACTTTCGGAGAAAGAAATTAAAAATAAAAGTAAGGATAAAGAATCAATCCTTCTTTTTATGTGCTTTTATGGAAAAAATCATCGGGACTGAATGCTTTAAAGTTTGAAATTCCCAATATTTATCACCTCGTTGTTTCATATCAGGATGAATCTGAAAAAAACTAAATGGAAATTCGTGGAGAAATTCTAACTCAAAATTAACTTTTAATAATGAATTAATTACATCTCCCATTGGGTGGAACCAATCGTAGGTTTCAAAATTTTGTAATTTAATATTGGAATCGGCGTATGCTACATCGTCTTCATCAAATCGATAAGGTTTTCCTTCGTTAAAGTAATCGTAACCAACTTGAAAAGCACCCTCGTACTTTTCGTCGATTAAATTACCGAAAGGATGATTCTCAGTAATATAAAAAGTACCACCGGGTTTCAAACAATAATCGATTATTTCTGCCCATTTATATAAATCCGGCAACCAGCCAATAGCGCCATTAGATGTGAAAACGATATCAAATTTTTCGTGTAATATGTCTGGTATATCGTAAATATTTGCCTTAATAAACTTAGCAGGGATATTTAATTCTTCGCTTAATTGACGAGCAAGCTTAATGGCTTTCTCTGAGAAATCGACGCCGGTAACCTTAGCTCCGAGTCGCGCCAAAGAAAGAGTGTCCATTCCAAAATGACATTGTAGATGTAAGAGCGTTTTACCATCCACATTTCCTATTTCTTCTCTTTCAATAGGAAAAAGAGAAGATTTACCAGATTTGAATCCATCTAAGTCGTAAAATTTGGATTTTGCATTAATTTCAACTAATTCGTTCCATCTTCTTAAATTTGTTTTAAAATATTTTTCATTATCTTTCATTAAACAGCACCGATTTATATTCTAACAATTAAAATAGAGTTTATTAATAATAACAATAATAATGTTATTTAAAATCCAATATTCTGTAATTCGGTTTTTAAATTGGCAACTCCAATTAATACGCTATTTTTCATGTTAAGATTTTTAAAATTAAAAGAGCTATTTTTAGCTACGATACAATTTTCCAATTTAAAGTTCTCTCCAATTTTTACGTTATCAAAAATGATCGTGTTTGATATTTCAACGTAATTTGGGATTTCTGAATTGGCACCAACATATACATTTGGCCCTAAAAGAACATCGTCCCCAATTTTAACGTTGTCTTCTAAGTAAACGGGCTCAATAAAAGTCGGGTAATCTCCAATGTAGTTGTCGACCCGATTCTTTAATTTAACAAATAACGCTTCCATTAATTCTTGAATGTTTGAAGTTTTGATTTCGTTAGGATATACAATAATTTCTTCAATCTTAGTTAATTCTTCCTTCATATTTCCTCATCTAAGGTTTTACTTTTAATATTTTTCACTTTTAAACTTTAAAATCCCATTAATTCCATTAGTTTATTAATATTCTCCCCAGTTTTCGCACTTGTTGTAATGACCTCTATTTCCGGGTTAATTTTTTTAGCGTCAGCGATCATTTTCTCAACATTAGTTCCTAAGCGTTCTTTTAAATCGATCTTATTAATTACCGCGATATCTGACATTTTAAATAGCATAGGATGCTTCTCAACCACCCATTCGCCCTCTGTAATGGATACTACGATTATCCTTTTATCAGTTCCTAAGACGAACTCCGATGGGCATATTAAATTTCCTACATTTTCGATAAATATAACATCGTAATTTTGCAAATCCTTGTTTTTAATTATTTGGTGTATGTGATACGCGTTTAATGCGCATTCTCGGCCCGTGTTGATCTGAATAGTTTCGGCATTATACTTTTCTATGCGATCGGCATCTACTCGAGTAGTTATATCTCCACAAATAACTAACATTCGAAATTTTGAAGTTAACTTTTCTGCTATTTTTTCTAACAGAGCTGTCTTTCCCGCCCCTATAGCACCAACGATATCGAAAGACTTGATGTCATTGTCTAAAAAATTACGATGAACTCTATTGGCTAATAAATCGTTATCTTTTTCAACCGCTTTTTTAGTTTCAATTACTAACTCTCTTATATCATCTCGAGCTAAATTGGTACTTTCGACTTCTTTAATTCTTGAGATTTCCCTTTCTTCCTTATCTGACATGGAGAACATGTATTTGTTTTTGTTTTATTAATTTTTGAAGGAATTTCAATTTTTCGATAGTTCCTTACAAAAAAAGTATTTCCAAATAACAAACTTCTCTTACTTTGAATATTTTAGCGTAATATAATTAGCTAATAGAACGAAAAAGCCTCCAATAATGGTGAAAATAGAGAGATTATTTAAAAAAATTGCCGTATTAATAGTTGCCATAACAGGTTCAAAATACGATAAAATTATAATATTTCCTCCTTTATCTTTTTTCACTCCAACATTATACAAGGTAAACGCTAAAGCAGTAGGGATAAGCCCTAGCATTAAAGCAAATATTAAATCCAAAAATGTGAATCTAAATAAATCTGTAATACTAAATGGTAGAAATGGAAAAATTAAGAATAAGGTTGACCATAAAGTTAAAAATGCATCAAAATTTCCGTTCGAATTAATTATTGACTGAGCTTTTCCTCTAATTTTATAAATTTTTTTTTTAGAAAAAATCAATATGCCTAAACAGAAACCTGAAAGAATCCCAACTACTATTCCCAATATTAAAATTTGACCTGTCCAAAATTCCATTATAATGGATATCCCAACGATTGCTAAAAAGAAACTAATAAAGTTGGTTTTTGATACTTTATCTTCTTTCGTTATTACTAAAAAGACTAATAGAAAGACTCCACTAGTATATAATAAAAAAGCTGCAAAAGCATAACCAGTGAGCGTTATATTCCAAAAGTAAAGAAATACTACTAATGGGTTAGAAATTGCAATTATAATTAAATATTTCCAGTGCATTTTAAAACACTCTTTAAAGAAAGTAATAGAAAAAGATTTTGTTATTAACATAAATAAGATTAGAAAAACAGCTCCAAAAATACCTCTGAACAAGACTATTGAATAAACTGGATACCCACTTAATAAAGAAATAAATATCCCCACGTTACCCATAAAAATTCCTGATAAGAACATGCTTATTTTGGAAACTGTCGGATTAGAATGAGCTTTATTTAATTTCTCTATGGTCATTGAAATGTAGAAGTGATCATTGTTTTAATTTTATTGGAATTAAATAAATCCCAGACAAAATTAGCGTAAATCTAAAAATTTAATTTTTAAATCCACATTTAGGACAAACAGAAGTAGATTTTAGAGTAAATCCG
>JAHQWH010000145.1 GCA_029856105.1 Promethearchaeia archaeon
GTTGAGAAAAATATTTCGGCAGCCTTTTTTTTAATTAAATTTTTTTCAGGTGTCTGAAAATTATGCTGAAGATACAGTTGTCTTTCAGCAAGCATCCAACAGAGCGTGTCGTAAGGGTGATTCTTTTGGGTTAAATAGTAAGCTGCGATATTAATCCTTTCCCTTATCTTTTCTTTGCTTTCAGTCATTTTATTAAATTTATAAATACTAATTTAAACGCTGAAAACATAATAAATAAACATAGATAAAAATGTTCTCTATTTCTCGTACAATTAAAAAGATAAAATAATACCCCATTTAAAGATAGGATAAATTTAATATTAAGAATCGCGAGTTTTTATTATATATCTATGCCAACTTTTTCTTTAGTATAATATTTTGAAGAATTTGGGTTATTATTAGTGGTAAGAAGCCTTGAAATTTCCGTATTTTCTATCTCATCAACCTTATCAAACTTTCCTTGTTTTAAAAATAAGTTTAAAAGCTTAAGCTCGTCTAACATTAAGTTTAACGATTGTAGAAATTTGGGATGTCTATAATTTTGCCAATCGATATTTTTCATCATACTTTTGGAATATTTTTTTTCGAATATAAAACAGATGACTATGAGAGTTTTCTATTAATCATACAAATTAATAAACGAATTATAGTTTAATTTCGAATAGTTTAACTTTTCCTATACCTTTTCTAACAAAATTGATTTTACTTTAGCAATAAGTTTACTCATAGTTAATTAATAAGGTTCTAGTTTAAGAAAAAAAAAAGAGTGGTATGGAATTGGTAAATACGGACATAATTGATGTGTTTTTACACCCAAAATCTGTAGCTGTTATAGGTGCCTCAAAAAAGTTAACTAAAGGTGGATTTCGGATCGCTACTAATCTTATAACAAACAATTTTAAAGGAAAAGTTCATCTTGTTAACCCAAATGCCGAAGGTAAACTATATGATTTAGAATTCAAAAAAAACATCTTGGATGTTGAAGATGATGTCGAAATTGCGATATTTTACGTTCCAAATCGATTTATTCCTGACATTTTAAAGGATTGCATTAAAAAAGGCGTAAAAGGGGCGATTATTGAAGCATCTGGATTCGAAGAGGTCGGCGAAAAAGGCATCGAATTAAAAAATAAAATAATCGAAATTACAGAAAATTTTTCCAAAATAAGAATTGTTGGACCTAATTGCATGGGTCTTAGTACTTTTAATGGAGATAGCGATGGTGAGGAAAAAGAAGGATTTTTTTCTGGTTTTGGTGTTTTCTCTGACTTTAAAAGGGGCAATATTGCAATAATTAGCCAATCAGGTATGTTAAATGGCGGATATCTAATGCACATTATGACAAAATATCCCAATCTAGGATTTAGATATGCGTGTTCTATTGGGAACAAAATGGATTTAAGCGAAATAGAATTCTTAGAGTACTTAATAAAAGATAATACCGTTAATGTTATTGCAATATATCTAGAATCGTTTAAAAATTCGAGAAAATTTATTGAACTTTGTAGAAAGGTAAGATCTATGCCTAATAAGACAATTATCTTATTAAGAGGTGGAATAACTCCACAAGGTCAGAAGGCGACCCTTAGTCATACAGGTTCTTTAGCTGAAAACTCTCGTTTGATCAATGGAATCATCAAACAATCAGGAGTAATTTACGCTAATAGTTTTTACGAGTTGTTTCAATTTGCTCGGACATTTTCAACTATTTATCAGACTGATAAAATTCTACCAAAAAAAGGTAATGTTTCATTCGTAGCCGGTTCAGGAGGTGCTGGTACAATAACGGCAGATTTAACAATGAAATACGGTTTAATTTATCCTATTCTGGGAGATAAAGCGTACGATGCACTTGTAGATGTATTTCCTGATTGGATGCCTCCGAATAGATTTGCTTTTGTAGATATTTGGCCTGCAATGGAAAAAGCTATGATGAACCAAGTAAGACCTGATGTTGTAACAACCCATGTTTATAAAACATTATTAGGTGAGCCCAATGTCGAAGGAATTTTTAATATGATGTTCTGCTCTAGACAATTTAGGGCTATGAACGATCTAGATCAAATAATAGATAATGTTAATCACTCTTCAAAACCAATATTCTTTTGGTTAGTTGGTGAAGACAAGGAAGTTCGTAGAGTTTCAAAAATATTAGGCGAGCACAATCTTCCAGATTTTCCTAGTTTGGAAGAAATGGTCAAAAACTTTAGCATTTTAGTACAAGAATCAAACAATAAGTTTTATTAAAAATAAAAATAAAGTTTTAGATAGAATTTACTGCTTTTGCTTAGCTTTTTTGAAGTTTCCAAGCTCCGTAACCTTGGATTAAGAAACAAAAAAGAAACGAATATTGAGAAATCTTTTGCATGGACGCTTGTATTATTAAACCCTCTGGCGTTATAGATTTTGGTAAAACTACTAATACTATAGTATAAACAATAGCGATGACTAACAGCACACCATATATGAAAGCGTAAATATTTGGGTAATTTTTGTTGTATAAAACAGCAACGGCAAAAAATATTACTCCCATAGCACCAGTGATGTTGAACAAATTAGCAAACATCAAATGGGTGGTAGAAAAAATATCCCATGGGGTAAGAATAGTAGCAATTAAAAAGAAGATAGAAATTAAACAAATTAAAGAACCAATTCTGGCGATAAGATATTGCTTTTTGTCAATTTTAAAAAATGTCGGAATAGCAAAAGCAAAAGGAATAAAGGAAAAACTTAGTATTAAAGCAGTTATTGTAAATATGGTAAAGGAAATAACATTCGAAGCCCCTGAAAGTGCCGTAACACGACCTAAATCACTAAAAAAATTACCCCAAAAATCGTATCCTATACTAAGAGGATTTACAATTGTTCCGCCAGCGTAAAACATCATAGCTACTGCGGTAAATGTTACATATTGAACCGGACCAAATATTATAAATAATGAGGCAAATTTTTTCCAATTTTTAGAAATTTTCATCAAAACCACAAAATAATTTTTCTATTAATTTCTTTTAATTAAAGTTTTTAAAGCTCGAAATTAATCGTAAAAACTTAAGAAAAAGAAAATAATTGGAATAATAAAAAATACAATTTATTTAAATCTGCTTTTTATTTAAATTATAAAAAAAAAATTATTTAGCATATTTAGGTTTAGTAATAAATCCAATAAATATAAGCAAAGTCACACCAATGTCAATTAATTCAATGAAAACAATGTAATAGAGTTCGCCTAGTAGAATTGATCGAAGCAAATTAGAAGCGATAAAACAAATAAACGCGATTCCAATAATTAAACCATTTGCTTGGGATAAACGTTTATTTTTATACATAAACAAGAACATGATAGCAATTCCTAAGAAAATTACTAGTGTGATGAACGGAAGAATAGTGCTGAGAAAATTAGTTGTTGGAGCCAAACTTATGATTAATACTAAAACCACGGTGAAAATTAAAATGATTCTCAATCTTAGCTTGTTAAATTGTTTTTTATTCATCTCTTTATTCTTATACATATTAAAAAATGTAATGATTACTTCTAAGCCGATATATAAGATTGGCATTACGTTTACCACTATTATGAAAAACCGTATTTTTAACAAAAGTAAAAGAAATTCCGCATCAAACATCGTAGAAATAACCGCTAGGTTATAAAAAATGTCGTAGATTTTCCCACAGGATAGTATACCGAAAAACGATCCGAATAAAAAATAAGCATCTGAAGTATATATTGCTTCTTGCTTTAACCATTTGCGATAGAGAAAGAACGACATAAATCCTAATATCAAAATTCTGCTCATAATAACAACCAATCCTAACA
>JAHQWH010000146.1 GCA_029856105.1 Promethearchaeia archaeon
GCATAACTTGATAGATTTCATTCGCTCTTCGCTCGATCAACTCTCTTTTTTGAGTCTGACCTCTCTTGGAATTATGGTATCTATCCATAGCAATCTTACGCCATTTCTTTTTCCACGATGGGAAGCCAGTTTTAACGTAGCGCTCCCGGTTGGGGAAATCCCGACATACCCAGTTAAACAAGATAAAATATCTCTGGATACCCGAGTTCACCGTAAGATTTTTCGAGTTCACTCCTAATTTTCTGAGGTGCTGAATAAATCTGCCCTCCACAGCGTCCTGGAGCTCTCCTTCGACAATTGCCGGCTCGTAATATATATTGTTCTCTTCAAAATATTCTCTAACAAGATCAAAACAATTACCACGGCATAGGAGTATTCTATCTCCCTCGCTGTGATTAAGTGTTCTAAGAGCTTTGATAATTACCTTTCGAATGTGTTTCTTCGGTTGATCGTCGTCCTTGTTCTCTTCGTTATAGAGGACAACAGGAACCGATTGAAAAATAGTCTTTCCCGTGCTCGTGTCTCGAAAGCCAATAAAGGCATCTCCGACGAGATCACCCGTCCCCGCATCGTCAATTTCTATTGTTCTTCCATCCCACTCGCGGGGAGATATTGTGGATTGGCACGTTTCTTGAACGTCTTTTTTTGTTTCTGTCTTCATTACGAATTTAAATGTTTGGGGTCATAAATACATTTCGATTTACCGCTGTAAAAAAATATTGAAAAAAACAAATAAAATTAAGCTTGAAATACTCCAAAAAAATGAAATCTATGTTTTTTCATTTAAAGCTTTTAAAGCATCCGCAGCAGTACTAACAATCACCATAAGTTTTGTTGATGCAGAATGTGATCCTTGCTCGTCAAGTAATCCCGCCAAATTAATCAAGTCTATAACTGCATTAAGTAACTCTGGCTTTCCAAAGCACTGCTCAAGCATTTCTTGCAGCTCCTCGATAGCATAATCGTCGAATTCTACGCCGTCAAATCCCTTATATGCTATTCCCAAAGCTTTCCTAACGATGGGGTGAACTTCTTTCTTCTTATCTTCGCTCATTATTAAAATAGCAGGTTCTACATACTAAGATTTATGTATAAATTAAAAATTTAAAGCATAAAATTTTTTCTAATATTTTCGTCAAGAAACTGAATATGCTACGACAAACAGAGCTAGGTGTTTTAAACAATTAATTATCAATCAAAACATCAGCAAATTTTTATAGACAATTTCTATATTATCTTTAAACTAATTTTAAATTTAAAAATGAAAAGATCATGGTAAAACAAAAATTTAAAAGCTTATTATTGCTGTTCTTTTTAGTATTTCTGATGAGTTTGAGTATTTTTTCAGTTGGTCTTTCAGCCCAAGTCCCTAAAACTAGCGGTTCAGCGCCTATGCAGAATATCGTTGTAGACGGAGTCATTAATGATACAGAATGGGCAGATGGAGATTGGAAAGTTAAGTTCTATTTAGACATCGACGAAGTGTTTAATCCACCCGATAAGGATGGCTACAATTATATGTATCTCGGAGAAGATGTCACCAACTTTTACGTAGGTCTTGATTTGTGCAGCGACCAGACAGGGGATCCAACAGACGAATGGCTTGGCGTCTGGATGAATGTAAATAACAGAACGTTTGATAGTGTTTTAAGTTGGGCATCCTATCTCGATAATGGTTCTGAGTCGTTACTTCACGACGTCGAAAACGATGATGTTTATCCCTTTTTCCGTAACGACTTCCAATCGCTACAGGGAGGCCTCGACGTTAATAACGATGGCGAATATAATGCGGTCTATGGTACAACTCAAGGTAATTACACACTTTTCCACTGGGACCCGATCCCTTACTTTAATATCACCTCGTCTCTTAGCGCTGGTAATCACTTAACTCAGCTGGATTTTGCTGTAGATATTAAAGAATGGTTCTCAACATTTCCTGAAATCTACGCCGAGGATGTAAGCCTAATGAGGATCACACTTGAAAGTAGAACAAATACTACCATTACTGACCATGAATTAGTGTTCTGGTACAATGATGGAACTATGAATTCTAACGATCCGCTTCAAACTCGAACACTTAATACTGGTACGAGCTTTGTCCCAGAATCCTTCTATTACGGTCCCGCAAATTTATCTTCAGAGTATATAATGAAATTTAGCATAATTGGTAATAATAGCGCACCTTTCATGACTCAATTCGAATATATCGAGTTTGTAATTAGAAATAATCGAACCAATACTCACAGTGGAGTTATGTTGAGCGCATACTCTTCGGTTGCTAACTATGATATTGAATGGAGCTTTGGAACAAGTGCTAACAATGCATCCGACCATAGAATGTTTGAAATAAGAATTCCAAAAACGGAACTTGAACACTACAACGCATCCGAAGAAATCGGAATAATCGTAGGTGGGTACGGGACTATGTCATTTCCCGATGAAGTTTTTTGGGTATTCAGTGAATTCAATCAGAGCATAAGGCACCAAATGAGCGAGAATTATTTTTATTACGACATGTTCGGATGCGATGCGCCCCCTCAGAGTCCCGGTATCCCCGGATATTACATCCCTATTGTCTTAGCACTCGCTACGATAACAACCATTTCACTCGTAAGGAAGCAAAAATACAAGCTGAAGTAATTCAAAATCAAATTTTAAATTTAAAAATCACTTTTTTTTAATATCAATAGATATTGTATTTAATGAAACATTTAAAAATTGAAATTATATTACTAAAAATCAAAAAAACTGTGGAATATTATGGCGTATAATGAAAAGCTTTTAAAGGATGACTCGTTGAGAATATTTTTAATAGGATCGGGGGGCCCTTTCAACAACGATGTAAGGGTGGCTCCATGTATCGCTGTTATAGCAGGCGGGGAGTTCTTTCTTGTTGATGTTGGACCGGGCACATACCGAATTGTTGATGTTATGAGACTTCCAATACCGCACTTAAGCAAAATTCTTCTTACACACTTTCATTCAGACCACATAGGAGATCTTGGAGAGGCAAATATGATGTCGTGGGCTAACGGAAGAACTAAAGCACTAGAAGTTTACGGTCCAGAAGGAGTTGAAAAGGTAGTTAACGGATTTATCATGGCATATGAACTTGATACGGGTTATAGAATTGCCCATCATGGTAAGGATACGGTCCCACCGGAAGCAGGCACGCCAATAAGCAAAACTATTAAATTCTCAGCTCATAACGAAAGGATATTATGTTTTGAAACAAATGGATTAAAAGTTTATGCCTTTCAAGTCGACCACTCTCCTGTAAAGCCTGCTGTAGGTTATAGGATAGAATATAAGGGAAATGTGGTCGTAATAACTGGAGATACGAAAAAAACCGATAATTTGGCAGAGCATTGCAAAGACGCTGATATTCTCTTCAGTGAAGCAATTTCTTATGATATGTTAAATAATATGATTGAAAACCTAAAAAGAAGTAATCTCACCAGACCGGTTAAGATATTGAAAGACATTCAGAATTATCACATGGAACCTGTTGTTGCAGCAAGAGTAGCAAAAGAAGCAGGAGCAAAAAAGCTTGTGTATGTTCATATAACACCTCCTTTGACCAATAAAGCAACGGAAGAACTATATTTGAAAGGAGTCAGAGATATTTTTGACGGAGAAATTATTTTAGGTAGGGATCGCATGAAATTCAGGTTAAAACCAAAATCTTAGAAATCTCCTTCATTTCTTCTGGAGTTTCTATATTAAAAGCATGACCCATTCCTAATTA
>JAHQWH010000147.1 GCA_029856105.1 Promethearchaeia archaeon
TTGAGTAAAAACGGCAAGAAATTTGAATATATTTTGGATAGAATCATTAAGGCGGGAGTAGCAATCATGAATAATACTGAAGAACTCAAGGAGGAATTAATGGGTTTTGATGATATATACCAAACATGCATATTTGATGCGAATTTAAGTTATTGGCTCGAAGTTTCGCACGGTAAACTTCACTACGAGAAGGGAGTTAATCCTCAGGCGTTATTTAAAATGGTTTTTAGTAAGGATTTATTTGTTAAGATTTTGAAAGACGAAATAGGCGGCGCGGATGCGTTTATGAAGGGAAAAATTAAAGTAGAAGGTTCTCTCTCTCAGGGTTTGAGATATATTAAGCTTTTTCGAACATTTTTCAAATATTTAAGCAAGAAAAATGGATTAAATTATTTAACAAGTATTTAAACTTAAAAATTTGATTTAAATAATCGTAATATCCTTTTTATCATCGTAATATTATATAAAATTTTAAATAAGACATTCATATTTTGTTCGTAGGTTTATATAAGATTAAACGAATTTTATTAATTCTTAAGAATGAGGTATAATAAGACGTTATTTTGCTATGATTGACTCAAACACGATAGTAATGATGTTGAACTCTTTAGAATCGACAGAGAATAAATTTAAATCTACGTTAGATGAGTTAATTAAGTTGGGAATAACAATTGCCAATAATTCCAAAGATATCCATGAAGATTTAAAGTTGTACGAAGATACAATATACCACGTGTATATTTATGACATTGACTATAATATATGGATAAAAAAAGTCGAAGGATTTTTAACTTACAACAATTCTTATTACGAAGCGAACTCAGAAGAGATTAATGTCATTCATCTTATCCTTACAAAAAAAGTTTTAAGAAAAATCATAACACGAAGGATTCAAGTAGCAGATGCTTACATGAGTGGATTAATCAAAATTAGGGGATCAGATGAGTACATGAGTGGATTAATCAAAATTAAAAATATTTTAAAGTCTTTTTTTATTAATATGAATTATCTCGCAGAAGATATCAATTAAAAAATAGCTTTTGCGCGTATAAAAACTATGCAAAAAATTTTTAGAAATAATGCGTAACAATAATATAATCTGATTTTTTTACATTGGGCCTGTAATCTAGTCTGGATAGGGTACCCGGCTTCGGACTGGGATTAGTTTGCGAAGTCCGTAAACTCCCAAAGTCGCAGGTTCGAATCCTGCCAGGCCCACTATATTTTTAATTTTATTTTCAAATTTGATTGATAAGCGGCAATTGAATCGTTGTTTAATAATAATTTCCAGAAATGGTCGATAATCTCTCCCGCATCGTTGTAATGTTTAGCGTTTAATCTTTCTTCTGAGCCTTCTACTTTGGATTTAAAGAAATTGTACACGCTATTGATGAATTTAGAATATTCGAAGGAAATAATTATTTTTTCTATATCAATCAAGTGTTTTATAAAGAATTTTTTATTTTTAAACTGATTAACATATAGTTCTATATCAAATTTCATTGTATCAGACATTTTTTTTATACACCATTATGAAATTTGTGGTAATATTTACTTTTTTGTTATGAAAAAACTTTTTAACAAAAATATAATGAAATACAGATTATTTAAATCTAACCTCACTTTAAATTTGATTTTTCAATAAAGCTTTAATCGTTTCATTAAAATAATTTTACAACAAAAACGAAATGTTTAAATATGAATGTGTTCTAAATTTATTTATACACACAATTCTTTTTTCTTAAGGGGATTTTTTACCACAAAAAAGTATAAAAAATGCTTGTATTAGAGAATGTTTATCAAGAAACATTGGAACAACCAAACTCAATGGACCTATTGGGGGTTGGATTAGTCTCAATGACTGATAAGCGTTATAATATTGTTTTTAGTAAGGGGATAAAGCGTTCTCTAATAAAATTACTAGTCAAATTCTATCGTTCTGAAATTCTTGAAAAGAAGGAAGGGAAAAGAATAAAACTGTTAGGAGCTTATACAGTTTACGTCCACTTTTATACAATTGAAAATGAAAGTATTTCTATATTCTATGTAAGTGAGACAAACAAGCTAATTAAATACGATGGCCTTTGTTCGCTCTCAAAAAAATTAGTTAATTCACATTGTTCGAACGCCACATTTTCAGAAATCAATCAATTGTGTAAGCGAGCTATTCCTAGTGCCAAAGATCTTTCAGCTCTTTTCGTAATAAACTCGGCAGGGCTTTCGCTATTTACGAAAATTAGAAAGGATAAAAAGTATTTGGTAGATAATCTTATAACGATATCGGGTTTTATATCAGCTATTTTATCATTTTCTAATGAAGTTATTGGAAAAAATACGGGTGATACTCTTCAAGCAATTAATTTCGAAAATCAACAATTCCTTTTAACTGTTAAAGAGGGCGTTATATTTGCGTATTTAATTGAGGACTTTACAAAATCAAAAAATATTAAAAGATTTATGGAGTTAGCAATTGAGGAGTTTCTAGACCATTATTGCGATAGTATTGAGGATTTTAACGGAGATATAGGCCAATTTCGAGATTTTGAGCGCGTAGTTGATAAATATTTTGATATGTAATTGCTTTCTTATTTAAGTTCGAAAAATCAAATATATTTTTTTTACAAAACAATTTTAAGTTCCAATCTTTACGGGACATTCGTACTCGTATTTAATTTCACACAAACATATTTATAAAAAAAGATTTATAAATTAATTAGAAATGACTGTTCTGTTAGATTTAGATTTAATTTTAAATTCACTTGTTAGCGAATTAGGGCCAGCAGTTTATTTCATATTGATATCGTCGGAAAATGGAGTAATTAAAAAGTCCTATATAAATGAGGAAGAGTTTAACAAAGCTTCTATTTCTTTAAATATTTCTCAATTATATGAGTTAGCAGAGGAAACGACCGAAAGTATAGGTTTACACAGTCCAGATTTTAATATAATTCATTCTGATAATTATTATATTTTATCTATTAAAATTCTCGAAAAGTTGATTATCCTTTTAACTGAGGACCAAGTTGATGTGAAAAAAATCTTCAAAATTATTAATGGTTCGGTCGCTCCTCCTTAAAATCTTAAACTATTCTTAAGATAAACTAAATCTATTGTAATTCAAATAGATCAAAATCAAATAATTAATTTGATAACTATAAAAATAATATAAATATTGGTCTCTTTAATTCATATATATCATTCAACTAATTATTTCATATAAAGAATAAGTGATAAAAAATGCATTACGAGCGAAATGAATACCACGAGGGATTTAGTATTTGTGGATTAATTATTGCAGGAGCTTTCTTGTATTGGGGTTTTAATAATTTAATTAATTGGGGGTTCTGGTGGTGGGCAGGTTTCATTTTAATTGCTATTGGAATATCCATAATCTCAAGCCAAATATATAAACTTACTAATAGAAGCAAACTAAGAACTGTCGTTAAACAAGAATTTGAGCAGAATTCTAACGCTTCAATTGAGGAAATTGCCAGTAAAACGGGAATTACCGTTAAAGATGTTCGAGCAATAGTGTTGGACTTAAAAGCAAGGGGAGAATTAAGAGGGAAATTTTCGACTAAAACCGGCGAAGCAAAACACGTG
Organism: Promethearchaeia archaeon; assembly: GCA_029856105.1. Lineage (GTDB taxonomy): Archaea > Asgardarchaeota > Lokiarchaeia > Sigyniarchaeales > SOKP01 > SOKP01. Next base: position 3,604 of record JAHQWH010000147.1, read on the forward strand.
GAAGTTACGACTTCAGATAAATCCGAGCCTCACGAAAAAGGGAATTACTGTGCAAACTGTGGCACACCTATTAAGAATGAGTCTGCATCATATTGTGCTTACTGTGGAGCAAAGGCATAA
>JAHQWH010000148.1 GCA_029856105.1 Promethearchaeia archaeon
CGTTTTTATTAATTATTTTAGCGCTAACGAGCGGGATAACTCTAAAAAACTTAGTTAAGAAATTAAAATTTATTATATTTATTCTTATTTTCAGCGTGGTTTTAAACATTTTTTTTAACGCAATTCCAAGCGACCAAGATGTAGTGCTATTTTATTTGTTTAACTTATCTTTTTTACCAATTCGGAGATTAGCCTTGTATTTTGCGCTAAGAGCATTATTTATTGTGTTAACATTGTATACATCAGCAATTATTTTCACAAATACAACATCCATGAAAGATTTTGTTTATTCGCTAATAAGACTAAAAATACCTTACACATATTGCTTTTCTTTTATGGTTGGTATCAGGTACATTCCTTCAATTGAAGACGAAGCTAAAACTATTGCTTTAGCTCAAAGAGCCCGCGGTTTAGGCTTGGAAAAAGTTAGTTCGATAAGAAAAGCGTACAATTTAATTTTTGAGAGACTTGTAACGACATTGGTTTCCATTTTAAGAAAAACCCACACAACATCGATTTCAATGGAAAGTCGCTGTTTTGGTTTGTACAAAAAAAGAACTAATTTAATAAAAATAAGTTATAAAGTAAAAGATATCATTTTTATTCTTCTTTGTATAGGTGGTTTCATTACAATTATCTTATACATATTAAAGTTGCTTCCACTCCCCCCAATTCCTTCCTTATATAACCTTTTCTTTCAATCGTAATAAACTCGATGGTGTTGTAGAGAATACATGGTTTTAAAACTATCTCTTAAATGTTTGTTGAAGTTCTTTTAAACCTTAACTTAATAAACAATTTTTGAAATCTTAGTTTTAACGATTCCCAGTGTTCATTCTTCTTTTTTAATCCTATTCTAACTTTATTCTTTCTTTCCCAATTGCCAACAAAAATCAGAGATATTGCCGGAATTATCATAAGAAAAGGGCCGACTCCAGGATATATTAATCCAAAATTGGATATTAACTTTGAAGGGTCTAGTGCACCAGAAAGAATTGGCATAATGCAAATAAAAATTAATCCAATCGTTGGATATATTAATTTAAGAATAGCGGAAATTATTGGGCTAATGAAGTTTAAATGCGAGTTAATAATAGCTGATGTAAAAAAGATAATCGTTAACAGAGATGCTATTTCGCCAAAAAATATTTCCCAAGTGTATAAATTGTTAAAAAAATATATGTGCGAAAGAGTAACTCCTCCGCTATCGTATACCATCCAAGGCATTATAAGAGCAACATAATAAATTAAATCTAAGATAAATATTAAAACAACTTCAATAATTAAACTCCGTTTCGCGTTGAGTTTATCCTCAATATCTGATTCTGAAATTTTATTAAACTTTCTCCAGATTGATAACGCAAAAGGAACAACAATAAAAAATGAAATTAGAATTACGAATGGGACTGTGTAATTACTGATCATTACTCCAGCCGAGAAAATATTCGAAGAAAACCAAACATCACTCATATTTTTTAATTTTACGATGATATAATAATCTAGTCGTGAATTAACTATCGCAGGATTTAGTTTTCCTTCCCAATTGTTTACACTCGTTTTTTGAAGATTAAACCTTTGCCAAACAAATCCAACTATATCTATATATTTGTAAACGATTTGAACCGAATCGATTTCTGCCGTTGAATTTACTCTTAAAGAAATTTTTAAACTATCCCCAAGTAAACCGTAATTCTTACGATCACTAGTGATATTAATTTTTGGCGGAGCAGAACCGTTGTTAAGAACATAATCGATGAAAAATTTTGTTGAATTTTCAAATCTTGGAAAACCGTGATGATCGTTCGGAAAAATCTGAAGAAATTTTTTATCGTGCTGGACTGATTCATAAGTACCTTTTATCGAGCTATAATGAAAAAAATCGTCGTTTGTTCCTATTTGCCACATGATTGGAGGAAGTTTAGTAGATTTTAAATAGAAAATTGGATCAAATCTTAAGAGTTGGTTTGTTAAATAAGAACCAGATATTTCTTCGGCACTTTTCCCTAGAATCCAAAAAATTAATTTGTCTGGATACTGTAAGTTTTTAGCGATATCTCCAATCGAAATATAAGCTAAAATCCCGGCAATTCTTTCCCCAGCAATACTAGCGAGCCACATAGCGTTTAATCCACCATAAGACTTGCCTGTAACCATTATTTGAGAATTATTTACAAATGTAAGATTTTCAAGCACTCTTAGTCCTTGTATAGCTCCACACAAGGTTAGATAGAAATGTGCTGACTCGTTATACGCTCCAGTATAAAAGATATTATTTGGTTCTGGTTCAGCTCCTTCAGAAATACCGTGACCTGGGTGTGAATGGCATAAGACTACAAAACCTTTTTCTAAATATGGAATCGCCAATTCAAACACATCTTCGACTTCTGCGTTTAGACCGTGCATGCTTAAACAGCCTGGGTTAGAACCTTTGATAATTTCTGGATAAAGTATAAAACCTCGTAATGTTATGTTCTCTTGCAGTGCTCCAACCCAATTTGGTGAAGTAAAATTAATATCTTGGGCTTTAAGTTCATATTTTTTATTAGTAAGGGTATTAACATGCTCTATGGTATGATTGTCACCAAAGATAATATTTAATGGTGTATTATTTACTCTTTCAATTTCAGTTTCCCAAAAATCTAATATGTCAAAATTAACACCATTTTCTGATATCGAAAAAGACGGGTCGTAATTTTGTTTTGATGTACTAATAAAATTTGTTATAAAATTCGATGCTAACAAAATTAAAATTAATGTAATAAAAACAAGACATACCTTTTTCGTTTCCTTTCTACTAAACCCAAATTTTGGACGCATTATTAACTTAAGTTAAAATCATTCGTTAATTAAAAAATTCTTCTTATTTTTTATATACTCTTTACTTTTTTAAAAGTCACTTCTAATTTGATGAAAAATGAATATATAAGTAAAAGTAATTAAAAAAAAAAGGATTAGATATTTTATTTCTTCTTTATGTTCTTCTTTATAAAGACGAGAATTATTGTTGACATAATCCAAATTGTTGTAATCAGTAAAATTAAAGGATAACTATATATCACCGGCTCTATAGTTTCACCATTTTCATCAATAGGTAGTATTGTTCTTCTTATATATACTTCGTCAAAAGCGCCATTACCTGCTATATCTTCAATATAGAATTTTAAAATTAACTCTCCTTCAGGAAGAGCATCCCAAGCTGCTTGATTTATTGTTCCGTTTACAGTAAATGAGTATTCAGTCAAACTTTCATTAATAGTATACCACATATCCACTGGATTTGCTTCATCAAACTCTACTATAAAATTAGGCGCTGTTGCGTTAAATTCCGCGCCAGTTTCGGGATAACTAATCCAAATATCGGGAAGTAAAGTATCTTTGTAGACCGATACTGTTGCCGAATTTTCATTACTTAATGTATCATTCGCATAAAATGTAATGTCTACTAACCCCTCTAAGGCATCATTCCATGCATTTGTATTAATGGATTCATTAGACGTAAAAGTATAATTATTTAATCCCCCATCTATAGTGTACCAAGTTGTATTTAAAAGAAAATCGCTAATTTCTACATTGAAAGCAGGTGCTGTATGTGCAAAAACATCATTTAGGGAGGGATCATTAATCTTTATATTAGGTGCTCCTGTATCTCTTATTACTGTAACTGATGAGGAATTTAGATTACCCGAGGTGTCATTAGCATAAAAATTAATAACATTTG
>JAHQWH010000149.1 GCA_029856105.1 Promethearchaeia archaeon
CGTTCAGTTTTCTCGTTTGTAGCTATAAAAGTTATAATTTGGATTTAAAAACTAAATATTAATATAATAAAAATTCAAAGGTTGTTAAAGAAATTCATTAAGGTCCCTATTTCGAAAACGCTTTTCTACCCCATTTCTCATCCCCGGTAATTTAAAACATTGGTCGGGTATCATCTTTTTAAAGTAAGGTTGGTTTTCTCGTTCAGTTATGAATTGTGATTTGTATAGCGTTTCAAAGATTTCTTCACCTGAAAATTGGATATCATCAAAATATGGGATTAAAGGACGATTTTTACTAACCATTTCTACAACGATTTTTAGAGGAGAGTTAATTTCACGAATTATTCCTTTTTCGTCTATTAGCCCGGTTTTATGGGTGTGTTCATTATACAAACAGATTACACATTGTGGCCATCTTTCGTGAAAATAGTTTAAGACAAGATCAATCACTGTATGCTTGAGCTGTACCACTCCGAATAGCACACCACGACTATTTATTTCTGTTCGTGCGTATTGTTTCGCACGATACGCTTCAGTAAACACTTCTCGCATCATTCGGTTAATTTTTTTTGCCAATGGAGTTCCTGAATTGCGTAAAATTACTTCTGGAAGCTTTTTGATACGTTGCATTAGAGCTGGAGAATAATTAGAGTGGCGAGGAAGATTAAGGACCAATTCTTCGCGTGAATATCCTTTAGCACGCCCAATAACTTCTAATGGATCCCGACTATTTGATATCTTTTTCATTAGATTTCACTCTGTAAAATTGTGCTGTTGTTAAGATTGGTAAAATCAGAAAGAGTACTTTGCTTCTGTCCGTTTATCAAGAGGAACGGGTCAGCTCTTTTTAATACTACGCCAACAGATTTTAGATCTTGTCTGCGCTTAAACAAAAATTTTTTAGCTCGTAAATTAATTATTCGTTTTGCGGAAATTGGACCAATTCCAGGAACGCGGAGTAACTCTTTGTATGGCGCTTGGTTTGGATCCACTGGGCTACGATCTTTAAAATACTCTCTTGCTAAGTGAACTTTAGGATCTCCTTCGGGTAAATTACCTTCTTCGGTCAACACTTCCTTCAAATCTTTTAATTTATAATGATAGATTCGTAATAACCAATCGCTTTGATATAATCTATGTTCTCTTGCTAATGAAGCCGCTTGTTTACCTTCTAACGGTGTCCCTTCAATTGGAATGAACGAAGAAAAATACGCACGCCTTAGATCGATTTCTTTATATCCCCAATCAATTCGTTTAAGTAACTCTAAATCTGTTTCGTGTTCTGCCGCTCCGACAACAAATTGGGTCGTCTGGCCGCAATTGAGTATTGGAGCTCCATCCCATCGGAATTTTTTATATCCGTCACTACGTCGCTCCTTAATCATTTTTTCTTGATCTCTCAATTGATTATCCTGTTTTAAATCTTTCATAACTTTGAGGGCTTCGTCGTTATGTTTTATACGAATCTGTTTTAACCAACGTTGACGAGTTATTATATCGTTGTAAAAATCTTTTTGTTCTGCGATTTCAGAAAGATGATCTTTTGTGGAAGCTTCTGTATTAATTGAGATACGATCAGAAAGAGATACTGCTTCTCTAATCAGAGATTGGCTCACACCTGGGAGAGCTTTAAAGTGTATATATCCTCCGAAGTTATACTTAAATCGAAGAAGTCTGATCGTTTCTAGCATTTCTTCTGTAGTTTGGTCAGCACTCCCACAAACTGCAGAAGATATGAAAACACCTTCTACTACATTCATCGAATATAGTTTCATGAATGTACGGGCATATTCCTCGGGAGTGAAACTCATTTTATGCTTGCAATTATGCGAAAAACAGTATTTACAATTATATATGCATTTATTCGAATAGAGTGTTTTAAATAAACTCATACACCGGCCATCAGGCGTGTAACTATGGCAAATTCCCGCGCTTATCGTGTTTCCAATCGACTTTTTTGGATCTCCAAAAAGATTTGGATATTTTTCAGTACGACTAGAGGCAGTACTAGCACATATATCGTATTTGGAATTTTCTCCTAAAACTCTAATCTTTTCTAAAGTAGATGGCATTATATTAATCCATTAAGAAAAGTAATTTATCTTTAAATTGCATATATCTTTAAATCTTGAGATTTTCCTTATAAAAAGAGGGAGATATAGTATTTTCAATAATATTTTAGTGAATAACCAAAAAATATCTTTATTTTTTGTGATTTTTTAATTCTTTTAGAATATCTTTGGTAGTGATATCTAATGCTGGTCAATGGGTATATAGTCTTTCTGGAATTCTCATTGCGATCCTTACAGAATTGGCAGCTGCCAAGAATTTAATGGAAAATAAAAAACGATGTTTTTACCCAAACTTATAGAAAGAGTAGTATTAGTAAAAATACAATTATGCTGATAAGAACTAGGTAAGAAATTAAGACCATTCCATAAATGGGTTTTTTTATATCATCACCTGACATGGTTTTAAATCCAGTTCTGCTAAGGAAAGACTTTATTTGAAGATCTAAGTCCTTTTTATTTTTAACCGCATATTTTTGCAGGTCTTGCTTAATAATGAAGTGCTGGTTATAAGGAAAGAAAAGTGCGTTTACTGGCTTAACAGGATCAATAATATTACCCAGATAAGAGTTTGCTTTGATTGAAACATGTTCTAGAGGTATGTTTACCGCTTCTTTCACCATATCTGGGTCAAAAAGCAGGCTGAAAGGCTCTGAAAAATCACTTTTTAGCTCGCCGCCATAATCGACAATAAGATTTCCTTCAATCCAGAGAGATTCTTCCAATTCCCTTGAATCACCTTTTTCTAAGTCAACCGATACAATGAATTCTTTATTGTTAGTGCTATTCTTAATATCAACCAGTAATTCCCCAAAGTATGTGGTTGTAAACACGGCTGGATCACAAGTGTAACCACAAAATCCATTCTTTGGGTCATAGCTGTTAGTATTCGTTTCGTATTCACAAATGATCCAAGATAACAACCCAGTTTCTTTGTTGCGAGCAATAATATAAAACTCGATTCGCATGCCTATAAATCCTGAGGTTCGAGCGGTAAATACGCTTGCAATTGCCATGGGATACTTTGTATCGTTCTTGAAGATTGAGGTTTCCGCTAGTTCATATCCATCGGGGAGCATCTCTTGTGCTGCTGAAGTATTTGTTATCTTAAAAGATAGAAATAAACAATAAGGATCTACTACGAATCCCATATAAGGAATTCTTTTCTTGCCGCTCTGCGTAAATTTATGTTGTGTCTTTTTAGGAAGAGATTTACTGAAACTGCTCAAAAAACTAATGGCAGTCACATCTCTAGGCTTTACAAGAGATTCTGTCTTTTTTGAAAAATTCCTGTATTCTTCATGAGCCATTTACATAAACCTTGGGGTTTTTTTTTTAAAATCCATATTCATAGATTAATTATCAGTAAAATAAACAGTGAAATAAAGATTACCATAAATAAAGAGATTCCCATTAATAACTGTATCTGTATATTTCTTGTTGAAAAGGTTTTAATTTCTTCCATATCTGCAATTTTGTTATAATTCCCGATCAAGTCATTGATATCTTTGATATAGGTGCGACGGCCTGGACTGTCGGCAATATAGTGCTGAGCGAAGGGGAAACATAACACCTTGCATAGTTCCGGCTCTGCTAAATCTGGGAAAAGTGTATTAAACTTTAAGTGAATATC
>JAHQWH010000150.1 GCA_029856105.1 Promethearchaeia archaeon
CTTCCATGTGTCATACGAACTCCAAGTCCTGCTGGGGTTTTTTAAACCTTTTATGATTTAGATATATTATAAAAACAGAAACTCCAACGATTGTGATACTTATAATGAGAATATTTGGCAAGTAATTTAACGATGGCGTAAGTGTACAATTATTATCTTGAATTACATTTCCTTGGCAATTTATTTCAACGATGCATTCATCATTTCCTATTAAAGTATTTCCCGAAATGGTGTTATAACTACTAGTGTAAAGAACTATCCCCCACTGGTTGTAATTTGCGGTATTTCTTGAAATGGTGTTGTAAATGCTTTCGAAAAGAAATATCCCACATTCGATATTATAAAATGCGGTGTTTCCCAAGATGACGTTGTAATTACTATCTATTAAAATTATCCCACTCCAATTATTGTTATTCATAACATTTCCCGAGATAGTGTTATTAAAACTTTCATCCATCCATAGTCCATGCATATCATTATCATTCATAGTGTTTCCCAAGACAATACGGTTATTATGACCACCTCCTATATTTATCCCACACATGTTATTATCATTCATAGTGTTTCCCGAAACGACAGTGTAATTACTCCCTACTAAATATATTCCACTCCATGTATTATTATTTGCAGTGTTGTTCGAAATGGTGTTATTATAACCATCAAATAAATACATCCCACCCCGATTGTTATTTACATTATTTCCATTTATTGTGTTGTTATAACCACCCCCACTATAATCCCTCCTATCACCTAATTCTATTCCCACCTGACTATATGAACAATTATTACCAATCAATTGGGAATTATTAACATTCAATAATCTGATTCCAGCATCTGATCCCCATTCCGCATTATAGAGGGTACAATTTTCGATTTTAAAGTATACATTGGAATTTTCAATCGAAATAGAATTTCCAGAACCGCCACCATCTATTACCAAATCTTCTATAATATAAGGGTTAGAGTAAGTACCACTTCCAGTACAATTTCCAGCATTTCTAAAATCAACCCACCCAGAATTATTGATTATGCGAATTTTTCCAGATACTGCTGAAGTTTTTGGAGGTTCCTTATCCAAATTAGTATCATTGTTGTTGCCCGTAATAAAACTTTGATTAACGGTAATCATTAGGACGGTAGCGAAAAAGATCCCTAAACTGATTAAAATTATTATTGTTAATTTTGCTTTTAATTTCATATTGGTTTCACCATTATAATAAAAATTTTATTTTTGGATGTGATTTCGTTTTAATTTCTCCAAAATTTGATTTGTGAGACATATTTGTCAAATAATTAATTATTTTAGTACCTTAAAAAAGTATTTTTTGAACGCTCTGTTCAGAGATTTGAACAGTTTAAAATTATCTTATATTTTTTTATAAAGAGTGGTGTTTTTCAGCAGAGAAAGTTGATTTCCTTTTATTCCACTAAATCTATATTATATTTTTATGTACGATTTTTGTTTTAGAGTAATAACAGTGTAGAGAAGAGAAATTTCCAGCATGAACCTCTCTAATTAATCATACTAAATAATGTGAAGTTTTTTAATTATAAAATGAGATCACTAAAGATGAGTGAGAATAATAAACCATCTATTTTTTTTTCATTATATGTATAAAAAATACAACAATTTAATTATAAATTGATATCTATTATTCATTAATAAAATATTCATAGGGTGTAATATTAAAATGTCATTATTCGAAATACTTCCCGCTTTTATTGGTTATATTATGTGTGGATTGGCAATAATTCACGCATTACTTGATGCGCGCGAAAACCGTGTACAACGATTTTTAATGATAATAACTTTATTCGCTTTTGGATTCTTGTTGGAATATATGGGTGTTATTTCTGGGAATTATGTGTACGCCGCGGAGGCTGTCATGCTTCTAGGGCACATTCCCTTATCAGTTACTTTTGCGTGGGTAGGGATCATCTATAGTGCTATGCTAATTGGCGAACGTTTAAAGCTTTCTTTATGGCAAAGAATACTTACCACTACTTTAATAGCCCTTAGTTTAGATTGGGGTATGGACCCAATTGCTGTTGAATTTGGAATGTGGACTTGGTCGCATCCAGGTGACTATTTTGGCGTTCCGGCGTTTAACTTTATTGGCTGGTTTTTCATTCCAATCGCATATTTAATACCATATGGACTGAGCCGGAATAAAGAGAGCAAGAAATTTCAATTATTAACCATTAACGAAATAGATGAAAACAACTCATTAGGGCGAAAATTATATACGTGCTTGGTGGTAGTCCCTATAGGAATGGGGGTCCTATTCGTTGTAGGAACGATTTGTAGAATAGAAGTTATATACTACTTGAATTGGATAATTCTATTGATTTGGATGCTTTTTACCGTCGTATTTGCCGCAGGAACGATCGTATGGAAGCGTGAAAACTTAAAACATACTCAATGGTTTGACCTAATCCCTCCAACGATTCTATTATTTATCGCTTATTTCTACTTGATTTTTAGTCTCGCTTTCGGCCTTTTCCATTTGAGTTTGCTTATGCTTTTTACGACGATTCCCTTGCTACTTGCATTTATTTTCACTCTACTAAAGAAACGGGATTAACTGATAAATGTAATTTTTTAACATTTAATTAAATCCAATTTACTTTTTTTTTTCTTTTCTCTTTCAACGCTTCAGTAAAGCGGAGTATATGCATGTAAGAAGAGAAAAATTTAGAGAAATTTTTCGGTAGGATTTATTTGGAATATAAAGATAAAGTTTCTTTTTTTCCCTTTTCTGAAAAAAGTAAAATAACTTAAAATTCTGCTTTTAATATTCTTAATAAGAAAGAATTTTTAACTATATTAAAGTCTAGTTAATTTAATATAGCTCAATTTATTAAACTAAGCTAAATTACCTTTTAATTTAGTTAAAACCAATATTAAATCAAATATTTATTGCATCTATTTAGGTATGACTAAAAGATTTAAATATTATAAATTAATTATATTTACCATAAGGAGAAAATTAAACAAAATAAGATAAAAAAGGTGTGTATATATTGGAGATTTTTCCCGCATTTGAGATAGGTTTGTTGAATGGTTGGATTTTTATGTTAGTCTTTTTCTTATTATATGGTATATTTTTAAAAACTTGTTCAAAAGAAGTGGTTAATAGACTTTACGATAATGAGAGATGGACAAAATCGCAAAGCACTTATACAAAATTAGGAAAAATATTTGGTTTTATTCATATAATCTTTTTAATTTTTACGCCAGTAAACATATTATCTATTGAATTTATGATTGGATTCATTATTTATTTAATAGGGACAATAGGATTCTTTATTGCTGTTATAGAATTTAAGAAAGCCCCTTTAGGTAAGCCAATTAATTTAGGATTATATAAAATCTCACGAAATCCCCAGATATTAGCATTATTACTCGTTAGTCTTGGGACTTCTTTTATTATAGGTTCTTGGACAGCAGTAATAGTTGCTTTTATTTCCACAGTATTCTTTCATTTTAGAATTTTAGGTGAGGAAAAAAGACTCACTGAGCAATATGGTGATTCTTATTTAGATTATAAGAAAAAAGTAGCTCGATATTTTTATTTTTTTTAAAAACATAAAAAAAGGGTAATAAAAACGGAATTTATTCCAAAATTAGAATTAGGTTGGTTTACTGGATGGACATTTCTAATTGTTCATGTTACAATACAAGCATTTTTTATAT
>JAHQWH010000151.1 GCA_029856105.1 Promethearchaeia archaeon
AAAAACCTTAAGGTGTTAGGAGATTCTTTTTCAATAACAGCATTTAGAATAGCCTCATCTAATGCCATATTCCAATATCCATTTCTAACTTCTATAGGAATAAATCTCCATTCTTTCAAACTTTTTATCATTGTCTTTAATGAACGAGCTTAATTAAGGATTGAAAAATATTGTCTTTTTCATTTGTTATGAGTTTTCTCGGGTAATTATAAATTGGACCAGAAGGTTTTGATGTATAATATGGACGATTGCAACCCGGACATCCCGATGTTAGAAATGCGCTGGTCTCGTCAATAATGTTCCATAAATCTCTTTTATTTAAATTGAATTTGATTACATCGCCGTCAGTATTAAAAGTAAAATCCTTAAGGTTTTTAAGTCCATTTATGAGAATATATCTTCCAAGCTGTATTTTTCTAAAATGAATAACATCAGGTTGCCTTAGGTTTTCAAGCCTTGTTCCTTTAATTGGTGTAAATGCAAATAAACTTATTCTAATTCGTAGAGTATTTAGTTCATTAATCGTTGTTAAAATTTCTTTCTGAGTTTCGCCTAAACCAACGATTAAATGTGTGGTAACAAATCCTTCTGAAAAAATTTCTAATGCCACTTTAAGATTTTGAAAATGATTATCCCAATCGTAAGGGCTATTGACCTTTTTACCTTTTACCTCCTCAAAAATTTTAGGCGTCGCGGCATCTAGAGCTATACCCACCCTCTCTACACCAATAAGTTTTAATTCTTCTAATTTTTCTCTCGACATAGGTGGTATTGCTATTGAAATTGGTGTATTACTGTTTTTTTTAAGTTGAGTAATAATTTCCAATAAATCTTGAAAATTTTGAGCGTAATTTAGAGTTTGAATGCAAACTCTTTTAAACCTTTTTGTAGGTGGTAAATAACTAATTTTTGTTAGAAATTCTTTAAAAGGAAAAACTGGCCAACTTATTCGCGAGAGCATCTCAACTGAGCTTTCTGATTCCCTGGCTTGGGGACAAAAACCACAATTTGCTATACAATGCCCTTCTTTAAAAGTCATGATATAACATGTTGTTGGAATATCTTTAAATCTTTTACTTTGATATAATCCGAGCACTGAAGCGCTCCCAATTGACACCCTAATTTTATTTATTGTCATTATTAAACCTATAATTACTCTAAAGTTAACCTTTTTTATAAAAAATATGACTCAATTCAAAAAAAATTTATTCAATAAATTATTCAAGTTTATATTTTTATAGGAATTGTTTTGATGTAAAATGGTAAATACCGAATATAACTTTCAAAAAATCGAGCAAAAGTGGCAAAAAAAGTGGGAAAAAGAGAAGATTTTCGAAGTTAAAGAAGATTTGAGCAAAAAAGGGAAGGATAAATATTATGTTTTGGAGATGTACCCCTATCCAAGCTCAGATTTACATATCGGGCACCTTCGCAATTATTCAATAGGAGATTCTTTTGCAAGATATAAAAGGATGCAAGGATTTAATGTATTATACCCCATGGGCTACGATAGCTATGGATTACCAGCAGAAAATGCTGCCATAAATCAAGGAGTAGATCCTGCAGAATGGACGGACTTCAATATAAAATCGATTCAACAACAACAAAAACACATTGGACTTTCATATGATTGGGGGCGAATGGTCTACAGTCACGATCCTAATTATTACAAATGGGATCAATGGTTCTTTATAAAAATGTACGAGAAAGGTTTAGCATACAGACAAGAAAGCTATGTGAATTGGTGTCCAGATTGCACGACGGTACTAGCCAATGAACAAGTTCTAAACGGTAAATGTTGGCGTTGTAGTTCTGAGGTTAAACAGAAGTTCTTAACTCAATGGTTTTTAAAAATTAGAGAATATGCTGAGGAGCTTTTGGATGGATTAAACCAAGTTGAATGGCCAGAAAAAGTGAAAACTATGCAAAGAAACTGGATTGGGCGCTCCGAAGGATCCATCATTCGGTTCCCAATTGTAGGGGAGGATCGAACAATCGACATTTTTACAACTAGAGCTGATACTTTGTTTGGCGTTACCTTTATGGTCTTCGCACCAGAACATCCTTGGGTAAAATTATGGGTAAAAGGGACGGAATATGAGGAGGAATTTGAAAAATTCGACAATGAAGTAACGAAACAAGATAAATTTGAAAGAACCGATATTGAGGTAGAAAAGAAAGGATTATTTATTGGTAAATATGCCATTAACCCCATGACTAAGGAAGAGATTCCAATTTATGTAGGTAATTTTATCATCTATGAATACGGTGCTGGAGCCGTTATGGCCGTTCCCGGACACGACCAACGCGACTTTGAATTTGCAAAAGAATACGATATACCAATAAAAATAGTTATTCAGCCGTTTGATTATGAAATACATGAGAAAAAAATGATTAGAGCTTATGAAGGCGATGGAACGTTAGTTAATTCTGACGCTTTTAACGGAATGGAGAACCGCTCTGCTATAAAATCAATTACAAAGAAGCTAGAAACAATGAAAATGGGGGAAGACACAATCAATTATAAATTAAGAGATTGGTTAATTTCTAGACAACGCTATTGGGGCTGCCCTATTCCAATTATTTTTTGTGATACTTGTGGAATCGTCCCCGTACCTTATGAAGACCTACCTGTGGAGCTACCTAAAGATATAAAGTTCATAGGTAAAGGAAATCCTCTAAAAACAAGCGTAAGTTTTGTCAAAGTCCAATGCCCAAAATGTGGAAAACCAGCTAAAAGAGAAACAGATACAATGGATACTTTTGTAGATAGTTCGTGGTATTTCTTCAGGTTTTGCGATCCTGATGAGAAGAATTTACCATATAGAAAAGATATAGCAGACTATTGGATGAATGTTGATCAGTATATTGGAGGCGTTGAACATTCTGTGCTTCATTTATTATACGCAAGGTTTTTTACTAAAGTAACTCGAGATCTTGGGCTTCATTCGTGTGACGAACCATTTCAAAAGTTATTAACACAAGGAATGATAAATAAAGCCCACCCTTTCTGCTTTGAATGCGAAACATTCGCAAAGAAAGCAGAAATGCACGATAAAAAATGTAAACGATGCGGAACGGAATATATTTTGAAAAGCGTTAAAATGAGTAAGAGTCTTGGTAATACTGTAGAACCAATTGGAATTATGAATAAATATGGAGCCGATGCAGCGAGATTCTTTATTTTATTTGGGGCTAGTCCAAAATCAGGGTTAGAATGGTCTGACGAAGGCGTAGATTTCGCGTACAAATTTATGAGGAATTTTTTTCACTTGCTAAGAGAACCAATCGAAAAACTGCGAGCAAAGAGCTCCATTAGGGACGAATTAATAACATACAATTTGAATAAAACTATAAAAGAAGTTACTGAAAGCTACGAGAAACTTGCCATTCGTGATGTTATAAATCATATTATTCTATTTTTTTCAGATTTAACAAAATATAAGGACGAAGGTGGATTAAAAGAAATTTTCAACGAGTGTCGAGAAAAATTGACATTGCTTTTCCACCCTATTGCTCCACATACAACAGAGGAGATTTGGGAGCTTTTGGGAA
>JAHQWH010000152.1 GCA_029856105.1 Promethearchaeia archaeon
TCTGGAATTAAAGGTCCAATTAACCCGTTCTTTCCTAATTTTTTAATTAAAGCGATAGGTATTTTATTATTTTTATTGATTTGGTTTTTTATTGGTTCTAATTCTTTCCTTAATAATTTTCTTACATCTTCTCGTAAATTATAGTGTTTCTCAGAAAAAAATAAATTATTCATTTTAGTTTCTCTAATTTGGTTTTTAGTGAATACTATAAAATTGTTTTGTATTTATTTAAGTAATAATAAAGAGCTTTTTTTATTTTATTTTCTTATCATTTTTACTATAATCAAATTTAATTTAAGTGATTTTAATGTCTAATAAAGAAATTATCTGTGAGAATTGCGGAGAAAATCCCAATGATCGTCTTTATGAGTGTTACGAATGCCACAATCAAATATGCGACAACTGCGCAAATATATGTAGACATTGCAACGAAAGTTTCTGTGATGGATGTTATCACGATCATAAAAAAGCTTGTAAATAAATGAAAGGAAGTTACATTCTTGTAATATTTCTATCTAAGAAGGTTGAAATTGAGATTGGCGCATTAGGGGTTTTATCGTTCTCCAAAGGTTATTACCTCTATGTTGGTTCTGCAATGGGGAATGTTGGGTCAACAACCTTAGAAAATCGTGTTAAGAGACACCTTACTGATTCTGCTAATAAAAAAATTCACTGGCATATTGATTATCTACTAAACGACGAATATTTCTTAATAACTAAGATATACATTGTTCCTTCATTAATGAGACTAGAATGTGTTATTGCTCGAGATATAAAGAGGGTTTCAGATTCGTTTATTAAAAATTTCGGCTCTAGCGATTGTTCCTGTAAGAGCCATTTGTTTTACTTTAAGGAATTTAGAAAATTTATGTGATAAAAAGAGATGGTCCTAGAAATCCTAAAATAACGGATAAAATAATAATTATAAAGATTTCGATCAATATACCAGACTTCTTATAATTCCTTACTGGAAGCCAAAAAAATAGTTTGTCTCTTACCCAATCAACAGTCCAATGTAAGTAATATTTGTCACCCCATTTGGATTCCGGATTTTTTTTCCGGATCCTCTTCTGAATCGGTCGTAAAATAAACCAATCCCAAACATCAATTATATTAGCAAATAACATCCCTAACCAATAAGGAATCATGAAAATGAAGAAGGATATAATAGATAGTAAATAAATAATATAATGCCAAATGATCCAAAATTTGTCTCCTTTTTGTTTATCTGGCGTATGATAAGTAATTATCGAAATAGCATCAAAAAATAAATGAGATAGGTGGGCAAAAAGGATGGTACAAACAATATTTAAAGGAAAAAGTAAAAATCTAAAACATAAAATTTGGATTATGACTCCAATTAGGTTGTGGGTTATTAATTCCAATATCTTCCCTAAAAAATTTAATTCAGATATTTTTCAAAATGAAATAAAATTCTTAAAATTTTTTAACTTTGTAATTGAATTTTACATATTCGAAATTAGAAATCAATCTTAAAATTTTATAAGTGATAAAAAATGGGTATGTTAGATGGAAAAGTTGCCATTATTACTGGCGCTGGTCGCGGTTTAGGACGAGAAGAAGCGCTAGCTATGGCAAAAGAAGGTTGTAACTTAGTAATAAATGATTTAGGCGCAGCATTTGACGGAACGGGCAATAAAACCCAAGTAGCTGATTTAGTTGCCGAGGAATGTATAAAACTTGGCGTTAAAGCGGTAGGGAATTACGATTCCGTAACAGATTTTAATAAAGCAAAAGGGATGATCGATCAGGCGGTTTCGGAATTTGGACACTTAGATATCGTTGTTAATAATGCGGGTATCCTACGAGACAGGATGATTTTTAACATGACAGAGGAAGAATTTGACGGCGTCATCGCAGTTCATCTTAAGGGCACGTTTAATATGGTTAGACACGCGGCAGAATACTTTAGGAAGAGAGGTAAAGCAGATCCTAAGTTAAAAACCTTTGGAAGAATAATCAATACAGCTTCAGATGCGGGATTATTAGGTAATATAGGACAATCTAATTATGGTGCTGCTAAAGCAGGTATTGCGGCATTCACTCTAATTGTGGCGGATGAATTAAAAAAATACGCTACGGTTAACTGTGTTGTACCAATGGCTAGGACTAGGCTTACAACTGATGCAACGCCTAAAATGGTAGGGGTTATGAGTTCTAAATCAAAAGGAGGAATGGATGTGTTTAATCCATCGCATTTTGCTCCATTAATCGTGTTTTTAGCTTCAGATAGCGCTAGAAGAGTCAACGGTGAAGTAATTAGGGCTGCTGGGGATAAGGTTTGGGTTTATCGCGGATGGCACACGGTAAAACGTATTGATAATAACGGAGCCCCTTTCACACCTCAAATACTTGCTGAAAGGTTCAGACCAGACTTATTGAAAGGATTACCTCAGAAACCAGCAATAACTGGAGTTGCAAGTGAACTCTTAGATTTATAACGAGAATAAATTTGAATAAGTTATTTTTTTTTATTTTTCTTCTTTTAACTTAACTTTTTATTAACAAATCAATTTATCAGAAATCTCTTCGAATACATGATAGATTATCATTACTACTTTATCAAAATCTTTGTCGGATAAATCGATATCGCTTTTTTTTAGAGTATCTAGAAGATATTCTAACTTGTCCAACGCGATTTCAAGGTATTGGGTTTTATTACCAATATTAGATTTTTTTATATGACTTTTCAAAAAAATTATCTCGCTAAGAAGAATATTTACAAGCTTGTCTCTTCTTGGTTCAAAAAAATCGGAATATTGCCATTTTATTACTTTACTCATATCTTTTTCACTTTTCATTTATTCTTAATTTAGAAAATAGAGTAGTATATTAATCTCTTAGAGAGACCAGTTTTTGATTAAACTTATAAGATATGAGATAAAAGGAAAAAAATAAATAATTAATTCAAAAAAAGCCTAATTATTTAATCTGCGAAAAGGAGGTTTTAGCCCTTCAGGAAACGGAGTTTTGTATGGATCGTCTTTATGTGAATTTTCGTGTTCTTCACGCGCTTTTTTAACTAATTCTGGGTTTCCCATAAATTCCAAACTAGATAAAGCTAATATTTTTGCTGCTGTTAACATCCCTTTATGCCCAATACTCATTCCGGAGGTCGCTACAATCTGCCAAGAATGCCCCGGAGATCCCATAATCTCACAAGCAGTAGTAAATTCACCAAGTGGTACTTTCCAAGAAACATCTGCCACATCTGTGGAACCTGGCATCACTTTACCTTTTCCAATTGGGGGAATTATGCTTTTGTTTAGAGGTTGGCTTAGAATTGCTTTGGCTATCTCCAGCATGTCAGGAGGTATCAATCTATAGTAGCCTTCCATTGAATTCTCTGGTAGTGACTTTTTAAGTTCATTTGCAAACGCTTTATCGTCCTTGTTAAATCTTGGTGTGCCTACTGTTTTCATGGATTTTGAAATCACTTCGTCGACTACTTGATTATACCATGTATTGTATGTGCCGCTTAAAAAATCGATTTCCAT
>JAHQWH010000153.1 GCA_029856105.1 Promethearchaeia archaeon
TCGTGAAACAAGTCTTTCACGAACAAACATATCACTTAGAGGATATATTTTACTTATTATAAAAAAATTATTGAAAATGTTAAAAAAAGTGGGAGCGACCGGATTTGAACCGGTGACCAACAAGTCTGGAGCCTGCCGCGTTCAGCACTTTGCTGCGAAAGAGCAAAGTTATACCGGGCTTCGCCACGCCCCCATGTTTTAGGAAAATAAGTCGTGGCATAAAATAATATATATTTAATAACTTAAAATTTTTAAATTAACTAATTACTCATAATATTTCAGTTTTATTAAATACTAAAATAACTTTAAGTGAAAAAAATTTAACTCTTAAGAAACCAGGCGATTTAAACACTAGATATATAACTCTTAAGAAACCAGGTGATTTAAACATTAGATATATAACGATTATTCAACTGGCAGTTGCTTTAATTATATCTTTATTATTTCAATTCGTTATCCCCTATACTTGGCAACCGTTGTATGCATATGGAAACAATCCTAACATAAAACATGGCGATCCTGGGACTAATTTAGTATTCTTTACGATAAGTCAATGGTATTTTTCGTTATCTATCGTATGGTTTTTGCGTCGTGATAATAAATACATAAATCACTTTATCCTATATTCGGTTTTTCCTTTAAGCTTAATGGTTGTGTTGGAATTTAGCGTGTTGGGACTTTATTACGATTATATCCATATCCTTCCATTAATAATTGCGTTTTATATCACATGGAAAAAAAGGGATACTTTAATACCGCTTTATGCAATTTATTATAGTATAGTTTTAACTATTTGGCTCTTTGCGGTACATTTTTTAAAATTAGCATATTATGGGGCTCCACCGTTGACATATATTTTAAACGGGGGTGTTATTGCATTGCTTAACTTAGGCTATACTCTCTTCATTATATATTTAAAAAAAAGAGTAGAAAGCCCTAATTAGACTATTTTCGAACCACAGAATTCGCAAAATCTAAGATTTTTAGCATCTTTCATAGAAGCCCCGCAAGTAGGGCAAAAATTTGGCTTTTTTGGGATCGGAGCGCCCTTTTGAAAGACTTTATATTCAGCGATTATTTTATCTTCTTTTATTGCCGGGAATTCATAACCGCAAATATCGCAAAATTTATTGTTTCTGTGCATATAAATATTGCAATTTGGACATTTACTTATTAATTTCAAGCCACAATTGCGACAATACTCTGTGTAAACGCTAGTTGGAAGGTTGCAACGCGGACAATACTTTTTTGATTCTCCCGAATAACGATAGACAACAATGCCTATTATAACGAGGATTATTACGGGAATTACGACAAGTAGCAAAAGGTTAATTCCAATGAAAAAGATTGCGATCGTTAAAAAAACGACTACTAAAAAAATAACTAAACCACTCAATACGGAGATTCTTTTACGCTTGAAATGTTGAAAGCTCATTTGATATTACTCTAATTGTACTTTGAAATACTTTCTAATGTTTTAAAGAATTCATTGTTTTAATATTGATTCTTTTTCGTCTTGTTTTGTTTTGCAATATGGACAAATCTTAGTATTGCTATCAATTTTTTCTCCACATGCAAAACACAGATTTTTGCTTTCCCCGTATTGGATTTTTTTATCTATTACTTTTGCGGTTTTTTTTGCTTTATCTGTAATATTAATTTTTGACATAATAAGCTCAAATTGATGCAATAATTATTTTATAATCTTTAATTAATATACTTTAGACAAAATCTATAAAAAAAATGGAGTCCAATTTTTATTATTTTCATCACAATAAATTCACGATAATAACAAAATTTAAGAGCTTAAACGACTTTAAAATACTACGGAACGCCTTTAATAAAATTAATTAAATAAAAAAATAACTATAAGGAGATCTATGAAAAATGCCAGGAAGTCACGGTAGTTTAACTAAAGCTGGAAAGGTTAAACAACAAACGCCAAAAATAAGAAGAACTGGAGTAAACTCTAAGAAGAAAAAGCCTCCAAGAATGAGATTTCGCGCCCTTTATATAAAGAGAGTTGAGAAAGGGGAATATGCGGGACAGCGTGAATCTATAGGTGCTAAACGAGCATCCTACAAACGTTAAACCTAATTTTTTTAATAACTTTAACCTAACACTCCAATCTTCTTTAATTGGTTAATTAAAATTTGACTTTGCTTGTAATAGTGGGTTGAGTTATTACTATCATTAGCTAGTATGTCAAAATAATCACACATTAGCAAATTCCATCGAATTGCTCTACGGATTCCTGATATTTTTTTTAAGTCAAGATAAAGTCGCTTTTCGATTTTTTTCATTAAAAATAGCGATTTTTTTGAATCGACCCTGTGATGAATATAGAACTCGGCTAATTCTAAAACTAAATCAGATAAAACGGAAGAGTTTTTCTTTTCGTTATAATCTAAACCGACTGCCTCTATGCCAGATCGTAACGATTTTTGAGCTTGGGATAAATTATCTTTCGATTTATAGTATTTGGCTCGCTTGAGATGATAATTTAACTTTACTTTAATCGAACTGTTTCCTAATTGAAAAGCTTTCTTGAAATAATTTTTAGACTCAGCTAATTTATTCTGTTTCAAATTAATTAATCCCAAGTATAAGTAAGCCATACCAAGGAATTCATCTTTATCAGTAATTATTTCTTCTTTTTCCAAAAAATTGACGATAATATTAAAGTGAGACAAAGCTTCATCAAATTCTTCAGTTTTATAAAACCACTTACCTAAAGAATATTGTATTTTTATAATAAAATCTATTGGTACCTCTCCAGATTTAGCAACTCCCATCGCGCTTTTTAAATAGTTGATCGCAATTTCATCTTGATTGAGTAATGAGGCTATTTTTCTTAATTTTAATAATATTGAGACTACAATTTTCTTTTGACGGTTTTTATTGAAAATTTTTAAAGAGTTATTTAACAATTGAGTAGCCTCATCAAACCTATAATTCTTTATTAACTTTTCTGCTTCCGTATAGGAATTAATTGATTCGATCAGTTCAAAATTAGTAGGTGGTGAATTAAACAGGTCGTTGTGAATCTGATATAATTCTCCTTTTGATAATGTGCTTTCGTAATGTAATGCTGAAAATGGGAAGTTATTTCTTTCTAACTCAAATCCTTTTGACTCTAATTCTCTTTCAGGGTAAAATTTTACATAGTCATTTTGATTAGTTTCTGCCAAAGTTATTATTTCTAATATAGAATTCAACATCATTCTGGAAAACTTAATCCAATTTTCAAGGTACATTTCTAACTTAAACTCAGTATCGTTAAACAAAGAACTTAAAATATACGGAGAATAGCAATCGAAAGAAGATCTGATAAAAAATTTATGATATTCCAAATCCTTAAAAAACGTGAAAAAGCCCTTTTCTAATATGAAAAACTCATCAAATTCTTCTTCATTTGAAAAAAATAACGTCTCAGAAGCTCGAAGTTTAGGTACTCCATCTCTCAATTCCCACGGAAGTTTAAATGTAGGTTTCAATCTAGTG
>JAHQWH010000154.1 GCA_029856105.1 Promethearchaeia archaeon
AAAAACAATAGAAAATGCTAAGTTTATAAAAATTTCCTTTTGTCGTTCCTTCATTATTAAGTTTAATCCTTGTTAAATATTTTAAGCTTTATATTATATTAAAAAGTTTCAGCTATGTTTTATTTGCGTGATTCAAAAAGTCGCAAAAAAAATCCGTTTAGATTTTAATCGTACCAATATTTTAGTCAATGTAATAGCCAACGCTATAATTAAATCAGTAAATAGTATAAAAATCTAATAGATTTTTATTTCCGAATAACGTAATGAAAAATTGTAAAGAAAAAAAAGCCCGTAATAAAAATTAAGCTAACCATTATAGTTATAACAATTTGATACTCAACCCAATTACTAAAGTTCCCAGTTGCCAGAAATGTAACTGAGAAAATTGTTGCGATTAAAAAGATAATGAAAAGCGGTAGGGTTTTACATATTTCCTTAATTCGTTTATTCATTATTTATATTAATCTTTGTTTGATATTTTAATATTTATGTCTCATAAAGAAGGCTTAGTTATGTTTTATTTATAAAAAAATAACGAGTTTGAAAATTTCAAAAATTTGAATTTTCACTTTTATTTTTTTTTATCTTATTGGAGCGTATTTTAAGTTTTTGTCGATTTAAGACTTTTTTTGTTGAAAATTTTCAAAAATTAGAAAACTTTTTAATCTGATCTTATAGTTATGTTCATTTATTTCAATTTATTTAGAACAATGTTTAAAGACGCATTAAAGAATCATTAAAAAATTAAAAAAAATTAAAAAAAAATGAAAAGTTATTAAATGTACAACCATAATTCTATATTAATAGGGAAAATATTCCCACAAAAATAAAAGGTGATGTAAAAAAAGTGATAAAATGTGAAAAGTGTGGAATGTACCACGCGTTATATCACGATTGCAATCAGAATTCGATAAGTCATGGAGTAGTATTTCAAGACGACCGAAAATGTTACGATTGGAATTGTCTTTTAACGAATGCTTCAAGTATTTACAAGATCAAAGAAAGAATCTTAGAGAATTATTTTAACTATTTAAAAGATAACCCGTTATTAGTTTATGAATAAACGCATTTGAAAGTTTTTATTATTTCCTTTTTTTATAACTTAATTAAAGAATTTTCATCTTTCAATTAAAAATAGATAATTTCTTATACATTTATTTTAATACTAGTCATTATGCTTCGAGAAGTATTTGATTCAGATATCGCTATAATTGGACATTTTGCTAAGGATATCATAGAGATTGATGGAGTGAGCAAATCAGCGTTTGGAGGATCGGTATTCTACGGTGGAATCGCTGGAAGTCAAATGGGTTTAAAAGTAGCGATTATTACGCGTTTAAAAAGCGAAGATTTCCCAGATTTAGGTATCTTTGATAAAAACAATATTAAATACTTTGCGAATCCCGCGAAAGAAACTTCAGGGATTAAAAATATATATTTATCACAAAATATGGAAGTTAGAAGTTACGAACCTTTAGGTTTTGCAGGTGCATTTACTAAAGAAGAGATTCCTGAAATTGATACGAAATACTTCGTTATAGGTCCAATTCTCGCGGGCGAAATCGACTTAGAATTGTTAGAATATTTGTCTGAAATATACTGTGGCAAACTAGGTCTTGATATACAAGGATTTATCAGAAGTTTAAATGATAATAAAATACAATATTACGATTTAACCGAAAAAGAAAAAGTTGAGATAATATCTAAAGTAAATTACTTAAAACTTGACACCGCTGAAGCGAAAGTCCTTACAAACATATCTTCAGTACCAAAAGCAGCAAAAATATTAAATGAGTTGGGTCCGAAAGAAGTTCTTATTACGCACGAAAAAGGAGTTAATGTAAGCGTTAATAACAAATCTTATTTTTCTCCTTGGAAAAATAAAAGTAATATAGGACGGACAGGTAGAGGCGATACGGCATTTATCAGTTATTTAGGATCTAGAATAACTAAAAATCCTGAGGAGTCTTTGAGATTTTGCGCAGCATTAACTTCACTTAAAATGGAATCAATTGGACCATTTTCTTTGCCAATATCTCAGGTTGAAAAGCTTATTAACGAAGAATATATGTAAATTCATAGAAAAAATATAGAATAAAGGTATTTTTTGAGTTATTTGATAAATTTTTGCTTCTCTTAAATTTATTTACCCCACATTCTTATCATTTCTCTTGAAATGAGATATTTCATAATTTCTACAGTACCCGCTGAGATTTGTCCAATTTTTGCATCCCGGTAATAACGTTCTAGAGGGTATTCTTCGGAGTATCCAAGTCCGCCAATAACTTGAATTGCATCTTGAGTTATTCTTACCATAGCGTCTGCAATCCGAGCTTTAACAGCTGCTACCGACGCTCTACAATTATGGCCGTCGTCAAGCATTCTAGCAATTTGTGCTATTGCCATCCTATTCAGTTCTATATCCATAAACATTTCACTGAGTTTGAAAGAAATACCCTCAAAAGAGTAAATTGGTTTCTTAAATTGTACTCGTTTATGGGCATATTTATAAGAAACTTCGAAGGCGCTTCTTGCAAGCCCAAGATATTGAGAAGCAGTAAAAGTTCTTTCACCGTCAAGACCAAAAAGTAATACTTCCAAGCCTTCGTTCTCCCTATGAAGCACATTTTCTGCTGATACTTTGCAGTTATTAAAACGCAAGTAAGAATTAGGCATCCCTCTGCGCCCCATGTGCTTGTAATCTTTAACCACTTCAAATCCGGGAATATCCGTTTCGAATATAAACGCAGTTATTCCTTGATGTGGTCTAACCTGATCGTTTGTTTTAGCGTATAAACAAATATAATCCGCTACACTACCGTTTGTTATGAAACATTTCTCGCCGTTGAGAACGTAGTGGTCGCCTTCTCTTTTTGCTTTCAATCTCATGCCTCCAATTGCGTCTGATCCTCCCGTTGGTTCCGTTATACCAATAGCACCTATTTTTGTTCCATCAGCTATTCCCGTGAGGTATTTCTCTTTTTGTTCTTGAGTTCCGAACTCTATAATCGGTCCTGCGAATAAACAAGATGAAGCGCCAAAGATACTTGCTAGAGCGTAGCTAAATGCTGAAAGTTCTTCACCAAAGATTGTTCGATATAAAGTACCTTTCCCAAGACCCCCAACTTCTTTTGGGATTATAATATTCAGGTAAGGTTTCATTTTGCGTAAGACTTCTACAGCTAATTCTTTATTCCTTTCTCTATCTATTTTTTCAACAACTGGTTCAACATTATTTTTACACCATTCTCGAACTTCCATTCGAAATTCGTTTTCTTCCTTAGTATAGAAGTGCATTCTATCTGGCATACACGAATATCCGTATTCAAAATTCAAATCCTCAAAATTAATTTGTCCTTCCAAATTTATCACATTTAGATTTTATTAATATAATACCTAATAACATCTAAAATAAAAGATTATTTTTTAAATTTGATGAATATTTTAAAAAAACATACTTCTAAATAATAATTGAATTAAAACAACAAATTGGT
>JAHQWH010000156.1 GCA_029856105.1 Promethearchaeia archaeon
GAAAACTTTGAAGTCGATATGCTTGAGGCTTTAAATTTAGGACATAAACATAATAAACCGTTAATCCCAATTTTAGAGAGAGCTCATCGTCCCGATCAAAGTTATCGCATTTCTAGGTTATTAGCAATAAAGAGAGTACCTGTATTTGGAGATCCTCTTGAATTCATTCCTTTATTACCTAAAATTACTAACTATAAGAAAAAACTAAAAACAGTTAAAGATCGAATAAGAAAGAAAAAAAAGAGAAGAAATAACATTTGAAACGAGTTTTAATAAATATTATTATCTCTGTTAATTAATTATTTTTTAAATTTCCTCATCATTTTTGCTAGAACTGGAACTGCCTGTTCTACTTCTGCAACGGGGGAGACATTATATTTTGTAAAAAAACCTGGTAGTGCTAATTTCCATTGATATGCGTTTTTCATCATATCATCCACGCTATCGCTTTCTACTATTGCGACACCCCAATCTTCTGGAGTTATGTACCAGCCTTTTGTTTCCCATTTTTCAAATTCAACTTCGGCTTCTTGGATTTTTTGATAGGCAGTGAGCATATCTGCGGGATCTAAAGTTGGATCTAATTCATAATATATAATAAATAACATTGTAGTTTTCACCTATATTATAAAATTGATGGTAATAAACGATATTACAATTAGAAATATAAGTCTTTACAATTTTGTAAAATAATTCTATTATGTTAGACTTATGGATTAAAATATTTGAGAACTTCTATATTCGCCAAAAACTTCTCTTAAGACGCTACAAATTTCTTCTATTGTAGCATAGGTTTTAACTACTTCAATCATGATTGGCATAATGTTCTTAGAAGATTCAGCCACTTTTTTTAATTCAGCTAATTGTTTTTTAACTAAGGTCTCATCTCGACTTTTCTTTAATTCACCGAGAGACGATATAATTTTTTGTTCCTCGTCAATATCGTGTTTAAAGGTTTTGATTTTACACTCTTCTTCAGTACAATAAGCATTTACACCAATTACTTGATTAATTCCCGCTTCTATTTTCTTCTGATCGTGGTATGCATTATTTTGGATTTCCCGTTGAATGAAGCCGCTCTCAATTGCAGTAGATATACCTCCCATTGCGTCAATTTTTTCAATATATTCTAAAGCTTTTTCTTCTAATTTTGAAGTTAAGTACTCAATATAATAAGAACCCCCTAATGGGTCCACAACATCGGTAACTCCAGATTCATGCGCAAGAACTTGTTGGGTTCTTAAGGATAATCTCACAGAGTCTTCTGTTGGAATTGCTAAAGCCTCGTCTGCACCGCAGGTGTGAAGTGATTGCGTTCCCCCTAAAATTGCTGCTAATGCTTGAAGGGTTACTCTGATAATATTTACATTTGGTTGTTGGGCCGTTAGCGTGACTCCCGCAGTTTGAGTATGGAAGCGTAATCTCATTGAATTTGGGTCCTTAGCGTGGAACCTATCTTTCATTATTTTTGCCCACAACTTTCTAACTGCCCTTAATTTTGCAATTTCCTCAAAAAAATTATTATGAGTTGTAAAAAAGAAAGATAATCTTGGGGCAAATTCATCAATTTTAACTCCCCGACTAAGAACTTCTTCAACATACGCAATACCATCTGCTATTGTAAAGGCGATTTCTTGAATAGCGTTACATCCCGCTTCTCGCATGTGGTACCCACTAATGCTGATGGTATTAAAACGGGGTAAATTTTTGGAGCAATATTCGATTACATCTGCTACTAATCTTAATGATGGTTTAGGAGGATAAATATATGTACCCCTTGCGACATATTCTTTTAAGATATCGTTTTGAACCGTACCGATTAATTGTTCAGGTTTTATTCCTTGTTTCTCGCCTACAACGATATACATTGCTAAAAGCACTGAAGTAGGAGCGTTAATAGTCATACTTGTTGATACTTTATCTAGAGGAATCCCTTCGAATACTTGTTCAAAATCTCTCAAGGAGTTAACCGTTACACCAACCCTTCCTACTTCTCCTAAACAGATTTTATTGTCACTATTATAGCCCATCTGTGTTGGCAAATCAAACGCAATTGAAAGTCCTTTTTGCCCTTGTGATATTAAATATTTGAACCTTTCGTTCGTTTTAGAAGCATCTGCAAAACCACCATATTGTCTCATCGTCCAAATTCTTCCACGATACATGTTTGGATATACACCTCTCGTAAAGGGAGGATTTCCCGGAAATCCAAGGTCTTCTAAATAATCAATATTCTTAAGATCACCGGGTCCATAGACGTGTTTTAAAGGTATGTTTGAAGGTGTTTCGAAAGTCTCTCTTCTTTCTCCTCGTTCGATATATTTGCCTAAAACCTTTTCTTCCCATTCTTTTCGTTCTTGTTTAATTTTTTCCAGTTCTTCATCAGTGAACATATTTTCTACTACCTCTTTATTAGGTTACTAAATTGGTTCGAAAGCGTAATCATATACTTCCTTACCATCTAAATTGTCACAAATTTTTCGATAAATGGGTTTTAATTTCATCCCAACTTTTAAACGATCTTGAGGTGTGATTTGTCCAAGAGCTTTAATCCCGTTGTCAAACTCAACAACTCCAAGCGCATAAGAAGGTTTATTGCGAAACTCAGCAGGAGGTGCTTTTAAGATCGTAAAGGTTAATAATTTAGCGTTTCCGCTCGCAATAATCTTTTCAAATTTGTCGTGTTTACATTTTAAACATCTAAGATGCGATGGATGCTGTAAAAATCCACAATTATTACATTTTTTCCATTCTATTTTTTCTTCATTATTCATTCATTTCTCACTTCTTCTTCTAAAACATCTAAAACAAATTTAAAAAAATGAAAATTATGATTATTATTTTAAATATTCATTTTTCTCGTGATATATCATCTTAGAGAAATATAAGAAAAGAAATAAAATAATCTTTTCAACAATATAAGTCATAATAAAGCCCCAAACTAAGTAAATATTTTTAAATGTTTTCGCATTATTATATTACGAAAAAGGAGTTATTTAGCAAGCATGAGCAAATTTGAAAATCATAAAAAATTGTATTTGAATTTTAAAGGAGATGCTGAGAATGAGGATGTTTCATTCCCTTCTAGAGCAGAATTATACTTTCTTTCGATATATCATTTAATTGAAAGCTGTGCAGCAAAATATCGGATACATATCAACAAACATCAAAAAGTAAGGATAACCTTAGAAAATAATCCCCAGATCTTTGAAAAAGAAACGGAAAACATTTGGCGATTATTTCAAGATATTGAAAATAAAATTCGCCCAAAATTTACTTATGGGTTTAGTTGGACGGATAAAGATTTTAATGAATTGAAGGAAAAATATTATAAATTAGAAGAAATATGCATTAAGGTGTTGACAGATGAGTCTTAATATGAATTTAGAAAAAAGTCAGATGAAAAATTTAAGAAAAGATCCAAAACTGGAAAAAAAAATAAATCAAATTAAGACTTTTATAGGCAATTATCTCTCAAAATATGAAGAGATTGAAAATATCATATTATTTGGCTCTTTAGCTTCTGGAAGATTTAATGAAAATAGTGATATTGATATATGTATTTTATTTAAGCCCAATACTCCAAAAAGTATGGAAACAACTATTTTTGACCATTTCTTAAACCTAGGAAAGTTATTAAATCGCTCCATTCAATGCATTTTCTTTTTTCCAGAGGATATTAATAATTGGGACACAAATTTTCTTGAAAATATTTTGGCTGAAGGACAATTATTAACTGGAAATTCTAATTACTTTAAAACTTTAATAAAAGCTTTAGAATTTAAACCATATCAAATTATAACTTTAAATCTAAGAGCATTAAATAGTTCTGCTAAAATGAAACTAAAAAGAATATTATATGGATATAAAACTAGCAAGAAATATTCAGAAAAAATATATAGATATCAAAAAAGAGGGTTGGTGAAAGAATTACAGGGAATAAAATTAGGACGGGGATCATTCATTATACCTGAAAAATTCTTGTTACTTGTCGAAACCAAGTTAAAAGAATATGATATTACATTTTCAAACTTTAGAGTATGGATGCAAGAAATATAATTAAAATCAGTTGAGTTAAAAATTCTACTTTTATTTGTTTTTCACAAATTTGTTTAAAAAACTTAGATTCAAATATATAAAAAAAGTTATTAGAGAGATCGAAGAATTAGAAAAAAATTAATTAAAATCTTGATTAATCTAAAATTATACTAGGAAATCAAAAATTTTCATTAATTCAGAAGAGTGAAAGTGAAAAAATATCTTGCTACATTTTACATAAATTTTAAAAGAAAATCAGAAAAAAGGGTGTGAAATATCGAAAAAGAAAATGAAGAAATAAAAACCGCGAAAAAAGAATATACAGCTGAAGACGTTGCTAAAATTATGGTGGAAATTATGAAAGCAAACATGGAGAATCCTAATTTTTGGAATGAAAAAGAAGAACTACAGCAAAGAGTTGCTGATGAGGTTATAAAAAAAAGAAAAGAAAGGCAAAAAAAGAAAGAGAAATTATTGTAAGGGTATAATAATCACTGATTTTACCTTTTAAAGATATTAAAATAAAAGCTCCTCATTCATCTGTCTTTGTCCAGAACAAATTAGAAACAAAGATTGCAATAAAGATAGAATTAGCTACTTAAAAAAATCATACTGAAGATAAAGCCTTGAATTTATAATATAATTCATTAATAATGGCATTAAATGCGTCGATAACACCTTGTCCTGTTTTTGCCGATGTTAAATAATAGCCAAAGAAATTGTGTTCGTTTGCAATATTTTGAATTTTATCGATATCTAAATCATTTTCCTCTACTAAATCAACTTTGTTAGCAAATAGAACTACAGGAATATTCACACAATACTTTTTTAGTTCATTATGCCATTCTTTTATGTGGATAAAACTGTCTTTACCAATTTCACTTTCTTCAAGGCTACATACAATGATACAAGCCTTGCTTTCTTTATAAAATAAAGGATGTAAAAAATTAAAATCATCTTGACCGGCAATATCCCAGAAGATTAAATCAATTACATCTTCATTAATTACTCTATTAAATCTTGAAAATTGGGCGCCAATTGTTTTGATATAATCCCTCTTAAAAGTGCCTTTAGTAAATTTTTTAATTAAGGATGTTTTACCAACCGCTCCATCCCCAATTACAGCTATTTTAAATCCGAATTCCTCAGAATTGATCATTAATTTCTCTAATTACTTATCAAATTTTATTTTCTCTATAATTAAGAATTAAAAGTTATATCATTTAAAATTTTTAACAAATTTAATACTGGAAAAATAATAGAAGTTAATATCACATTTTATAATTCTTTTAATGCAATACTTTTTTCAACAAATATCTCTGTAATTAAAGAATCCAGTAAAGGTATATCTTTTGTGCGAATAGACTTATTAATCCGATTAGATTTCACCAGATTCTGCCAAATAGGTTTTTTATGTTGTATGGAATCAATAAAATACTTTATTTTTTGATGAGCATAATAGGAATCTCCGCTGAATATATATGTGATATAAAACGGTTGGAGATATTTCATTAAAAGCGTATAATTTCCGAAAACCGCCCGATCTAGCCCTTGAGAAAAAGTCTCTTTTATAAAATAATCTACTGTAGTTAAAAATCCACTAATAACTTGGGTTTCAAATTTATTTTCTTTAATAAATGAATGGGAAAAGAGGGGTCTACCCCCTTCTGTAATGATTAAAATTATCACAGGTTCTTCTTCATGGATTTCAAAATCTACTTTACGATTTAAAAGCATATTTTCAATATGTATGTTCAAATCGGCTAAATCAACTCTACTTTTTAAAGGAATATTATTTTCTATGAAAGATTCCCAAGTTTTTAAGTTTTTCAACAATTTATCGTGCTCATAAGATATTTTACCCGCTAATAACCTGAGACCGTACTTTTCAGCCATGTTTTGAGCTTCATTTAATTTTTTTCTCGCGCTTTTCATATCTCCTTTCAATAAAGCTAATTTTGCCTGTAATAGATAGGTTTCAGCTAAAATCCAAAATGAATGGAATTTTTCTGCAATACTTATTAGTTTCTCGAGTAATGGATTTAACTCTTCTAATATTTCTAATTCAGAAGTTAATCGAAATTCCTCTACCAATAAATCACACAGATTTATAAGAGCTTTCATTGTAAATTCTCCAGAAATCACATCTTGCTGTACTATTTCTTCGAAGATACTCTGGGCTTTAGCACGATCTTGAATGCGATTCTTTGTCTTTAAGATCAACCCTTCACAAAAATGGGTAGATAATTCCGCAAATGAAGTTTTCTCTTTTTGGGTTAGCTCGTTCAATGATCTTAAATACTCTATTGCTCTATCGGTTTTATCTGTTAAAACTAAGACTTCGATCATACTTGATAACGTGTTGATCAAAATATATGGAGCTTTGACTTTATTAGCTAACTCAAATGCTTTCTCTAGTGATTTTAAGGCTTTCTCTAACTCTCCTTTTTGGGTATGAATCATTGAGAGATTATTAAAAATAGCCATCTTAATCATGACAATATCAGTCTTTTTCAATGCTTCCTCATGATAAAATAACGCTTTTTCTAAATCACCCGTCATTACATAAATGCAACCGATAGTAACTAAATTTAGAGCAATAAGACTAATATTTCCCAACTCTTCTACGAGAGGTTGACATTTGTAAGAATATTTCAGAGCTAATTTTATATCAATTCTATTAAAGGTATAGAAAGATCCTAATTGATAATAGACTTGAGCTAACACAAATTTGTCGTTAATTTGTTCACTCAGACTTAACACTTTCATTGCGTTTTTGTAGACTAGATCGCTTTTACCTTTTTGCATATGACAACAATTCCTGCCAGTGTATATCATTGCTTCTAAAAGAATTCGTCTTTTTTCTGAAATATCAATTAGATTATTTAATTTCTGTTCAGCTTCATCTAAGTATTGATAAGCTTTTTCAAAATTTCCTAACCAACAAGAAGCATGACCCATCATTACTAAAACTTCAACCATTTGAGGATTTGACGCTTCTTTACGAATCGCACGATAGACTTTTTTAGCATATTTCAAGGTCTCTGGATAATTTCCCAACCTCAAAAATGATACCGCTTTATAGAAAAATATGGAGACTAATTCTGATTGCCGGAGATCAGTATTTTCCTCAATTTTGTCTAATACTACGATAGCCTCTTGGATTTTATCTTTTTCTATAAATTTCTTTATTTCCTCTAGTTCATTCGAAATGATATATAACCCCTCATTAAAGCTTATTTATTTTTATCATTTCCCATATAAAATGTAGGAATCCTTACTTCAGAATTATTTTTATGGATATTTATTTATTATGTTTTCAAAGATAATAAATGACGAAAAAGTAAAAATTAAATAAAAATAATTATAAAAAAATGGTTAAATTCTTCTTCGTTTTTTGTCATTATTTAATGAGCTAAGCTTAAAATAGAAATATAAAATAAAATAAAAAAGAAAATTGATTATTTTTTCTTTTTCTGGAGCAATACCAATGCGATAATGGGAATTGTCATGAAAACCAAAAAGCAATTTCCAAAAGGAATAGCAAGAGTATCATCAGAATTTTCTTCATAAATAGTAATTTTTACAGTGTCAGTAGCAAAATTTCCAGTATCATCAGTAAAATTAACAGTGTAGAAATAATCTCCCGGTGTTAACTCTTCTGGAAGGTAATAGTGAATTTCAACTCCACTATACCAAACAATAGGACCGGCTATGACTCCACAACCTTGAACTTCGATTGTATAAGTGTTTGGATTTTCATCAGTTGCAATCCACGTGATGAATTCCTCCGTATATCCATTTGCTAAAGAATAGTCTTCTGTTCCAAATGTAACTATGGGATCAATGACATCTCCTTGAACTGTGATTTTTACCTCATCGGTGATAAAATTACCAGCATCATCAGTAAAATTAACAGTGTAGAAATAATCTCCCGGTGTTAACTCTTCTGGAAGGTAATAGTGAATTTCAACTCCACTATACCAAACAATAGGACCGGCTATGACTCCACAACCTTGAACTTCGATTGTATAAGTGTTTGGATTTTCATCAGTTGCAATCCACGTGATGAATTCCTCCGTATATCCATTTGCTAAAGAATAGTCTTCTGTTCCAAATGTAACTATGGGATCAATGACATCTCCTTGAACTGTGATTTTTACCTCATCGGTGATAAAATTACCAGCATCATCAGTAAAATTAACAGTGTAGAAATAATCTCCCGGTGTTAACTCTTCTGGAAGGTAATAGTGAATTTCAACTCCACTATACCAAACAATAGGACCGGCTATGACTCCACAACCTTGAACTTCGATTGTATAAGTGTTTGGATTTTCATCAGTTGCAATCCATGAAATTTCCACATCAGTATAATCCGTAAATAAAGAAATATCATCTGGAGCGTTTATTATAAGAGGTGGAGTATTATCAAGCCCTGTTGTCCATTTTAAATCGTATTCATTTCCCCAATTAGGTCCAAATACTTTTACGTAATAAAATCCTGAAATTGAAACAAATTGAGTCATGAACTCATTATTGTCAGTAGAAGTACTCACTGCAATTTGCGTCCCATTAGCATAGTATAATCCAATATCTATATTACCATCAGCATGAGTGAAAGTACATTCAATTTCTAAAATAGGTACCCCAGTAATAATAGAAATTTCATACCAGTCATCATCAATCTGCCTTCCATGTCCATCGATATCATGCAACCAAGTTGAATTATATGCTGATAAACTATACGCGTCTCCTATATTATCATTCTCTTCATAATTATCATCTGAAGGAGGAATAAAAGTCATATTCCATCTTAGATTATATTCATTACCACTGTTACAAGTTTTTCCATAAACTAAGACATGGTAATAAGCATTTCCAGTAAGGATTGTATTAATAGTCTCATTGTCAGTTATGGTTTTTTTTTCTGCTCTTTTAATTTCGCTAGCATCATATAAAGCTATGTCTATATCACCGAGACTATGTGTGAATGAACATTCGATCTCTAAATTGTGTTCTCCTGATGGTATATATATTTTATACCAATCCAAGTCATTTTGTCGCCCTGTTCCGTTAACCTGATCTAACCAAACAGACTCATTTAAGGAAATATCATAGGATGACCCTAAATCATCGTTTTCTTCATAATTGTCTTCTATTGGTATATAAGTATTCCATTTTAAGTCATAATGATTTGGAAAGAATGTATAAAATGGATCTTGAAATACTTTAATATAATAAGATCCACCAGTAGGAAGCACGCATTTTATGAATTCATCATCCGTATCAGATTTGCTTTCTTTGATTAAAGTTTCACTATCATCATAAAGTGCGAGCTCTATATCACCATAATTGTAAGTAAAAGTACAATTAATTTCTACTGCTCTCCCTCCAGGATCAACATGAATTCGATACCAATCTTGATCTAAATTAATTGCCTCTCCACCAATAGTTGATAACCATGTATTTTCATGGGCAGAGAAATCATAAACTTCATTAAAATCGTCGTTTTGTTCATAAATATCATCCGATGGAGGAGAAGCGCTCCACTGTAAATCATAATCATTCATATTATCATCACCATATACTTTAATAAAATAATGATTGTAATAATGAAGGATATGGAGATGATCTAGCTCATAATCAATGTGTTCATTATTCGTTGTTGAAGTACTTGAAGCTACAAGAGTACCACTATAATCATATAGGGAAATATCAATATTTCCATCCGCATGGGTAAATGTACAATCTATATCTAAGATTAAATTTGGGCGTCCTATAATAATATCATACCAATCATCATCAGATTGCTTTCCGAGACCCTGATCATCACTTAATCTTGTATAAGATAAGAAATACGCATTAGATCTAGCATCATTTTGTTCATAATTATCATCCCATAGATACGGTAATTCATTCCACCTTAGATCATAAATATAATGACTATAATCTCCACTTACTCTAATAAAATATGTACCAGGACAAGGCAAATAGTAATCTATTTGCATGTTATTTGACCAGGATTCCTCATCCAACCAAGTAGATCCATCAGTATCAAATAAATACAATTCAAAATAATCGCCATGATTAGTTTTAAAATCTATCTGAACATGTAGGTTATATGGATCAGCAGTGAATTTGAACCAATCATGATCATCACTTACCCCTAATGAATCAATGCCCGATAAATAGGTATTTTCATAAGACGTAAGATCATAGGCAGTTGAATAATCATCATTATTTTCATAATGATCATTCCAAGTCCATGTGATATCATCCCAGTAAATATTGTAACTATTTCCTTCGTTAGAACCTGTAATTTTAATCAACCAAACAATTCCAGTATCCACGTTAACATCAAGTATTTTGTTAGTAAAATCATTTTGGTCATATAAATAATTAAAAGGATCACTTTGCTTACTTATCTGGATATTAACTGATCCACTATAATATACAATCAATCTTCCAAACGTAAGATCGAATGAATACCAATCATGATCATTTTGATATCCAAGCCCATCAATTTCAGATAGCCATTGACCTGCATTAGAATCAATATCATATGCTTCAAGGTAAATATCGTTTTCTTCATAATTGTCCTCTGCAGCTTTGGCATAAGGAGTCGTATAAATGATAGAAAACCCTATTATCAAGACCAAAAAAATTAGTTTAACCTCAAAAGATTTATTTTCATTAAATTTTCGATTTTTAATTTTTATCAACTCGTTTTTAAATAAAATTGTTTTAAGCATCATTATGATGCTCTTATGAATATTCGAGTGTGATTACTTTAATGATTTTAGTTCCAATAATATCATGAAAGTTTCGATGATGGATGGAACAAATTATTTTAGAGTAATTTATAAAATAAAATAATAAATATCATTTATGAGGGCAGAAGTATCAAAGATTTTAAGAAAAATAAAAAAAATAAAAGAAAATAAAAAAGGAAGTTTATTTATTGAAATTTAACAATCTTTTTCTCCATATCATTATTGTTGTAATCAGCGAGATCATAGCAATTATGGTGAAAATATCAAATCCTATAATCACGGGTGTTCCTGGACCCGTACTTGTATTTTTAATAATAATAACTTCTGCATAACCTTCGTGTCCTAATGTATCATTGGCATAGAATCTAATAGTAATATATCCATCATCTAAAGAATCCCATAAAGTCTCATTTATAGCTCCGGATGTCGACGAAATTATATGTGTCGTTGAACCCTCAGAAATAATGACATACCACATGGCATCTAAAAAAAGTTCATCAATATCAAAGTCATAGGTTGGTGCCTGAACTCCATATTCTTGATCCTCAATAGGATTGGTAATGGATATAATTGGATTAGCAGTATCTTTATATAATATCAACGAATAGGAATCATTTATGTGTCCGATCAAATCGGTGGCATAAATTTTAATAATAAAAGGTCCATCTGCCAACCCCGTCCATATTTGGTCATGCAATAAAACCTCGATCCCAGAATTGATAGTGACTTGTTGACCATTTATCTCATACCATATACGATCTATATTTGGATCAAATGCACTCACATTGATTCTTGGTTTTGAATCGATACATGTTCCATTCAATGGTAAATAGATTGATACTAATGGTGCTTTATCATCGTAAATTGGGAAATTATCTTGACTTCCTGCAGTTCCAAGGATATTATAAGGAGTATCTCCAACACCATCTCCATTATTATCAACTCCAGAATAGTCATCCCAATAATTGCCTTCAACACCCCAGTACCATTCATTACTACCACCATTATCAACAGCATTTGGTAAGTTCCCAATAAGAAAATTGCGATCAATCTTACTGTCATTACAATTATGTATGAGTATCCCTTCTGCTGAATTATTAATGATGAGATTCCCTATTATATAAAGACCTATACAATCAACTAAATATAACCCCTCTCCGTTATTTCTTATAATATCATTTCCAGAGATCAAATTGTTATTAGAATTAAAAGCCAATTCAATTCCTCTAGCATTATCTTCAATATAATTCAAGGTGATATTATTAAAATCAGAATTATCTATCAAAAATATACCAAATCGTAGATTAGATTGAATTATATTTTTTGAGATGGTATTGTTCTCAGATCGTGATAAATAAACGCCATCTTCTGAATTATCAGTAACAATGTTACTCAAAATCCTGTTTAAATGACCGTAAGCTATATTAATCCCCATATATGTATTTTCACTTATATTATTTTCTGAAATTAAATTATCTTCTGAAGAATCAAGAAAAATTCCAGAATCTGCTCCAGATAGTCCATTATGAAAGATATTATTTTCAATTATTGTATTATTATTACTCAGAGTTAAATGGATCCCATCCCCAGTATTATTTGAAATGATATTTTTTGCAAGAATATTATATTCACTTTCAAATAAGTAAAGACCTATTAAATTTCCGGTTAAGACCGTTCCATTAACAGTATTATAATTACTTTCGTATAAATATATTCCCTCATTGCTATTATCTTTTACTATGTTTTCTGAAAGCGTATTATTTTCGCTCTGATATAAATTAATACCGAATTGATCATTTTTACTCGCGTTGTTTGCAAAAATAGTATTATTAAACGAATTTTCTAAAGAGATCCCATAATTATTTTCTGATAATATATTTTCTGAGATTTTATTAAAGTTGCAGTTATCAGTTAAGACAATTCCTGAAGCAGAATTATTATATCCTATATTTCCTTTTATCGTATTATTTTTTACACTTTGAGAATATAAATCATATAAATAGATTCCAAATTCACCATTATAAGAAGCATTGTTATAATATATCTGATTATTATCGCAATTAACAAATATTCCATATTTTCTGTTGTTATTCGCAGTATTTCCATAAATAAAACAATCACCATAAGCGCTAATTTGGATTCCATAGAAATTATCATTGGCGATATTTCCTATGAGATCTATATGTTTTGAGGATACGTGAAATCCAATTGCTTTGTTATCGCTAAAATTATTATTTTTCACTAAAGAGTTTTCTGATTGTTGAATAAGAATACCACGATCATTAAGATTTGCTGTATTTCCTATAATGATACTCTCATCACTATAATAGATGTTTATCCCAATTAAATCGTTTTCTATAATATTATTTCCTGATATGTAATTATTATCACTAAACGATATTTCGATTCCAAAAAGATTATAGGATACATTGTTCCCGATAATAGTATTATTATACCCATGATCAATGTAAATTCCGAACCAATTGTTGTTTGAACAATTATTATTTAGGATCTTACCATTAGATACATTTTCTAACTTGATTCCTGCATTATTATTTGGTTCAATGCCAGCACTTGCATTATACAGAGTAGAATTTTGAATAACGAAGTAAACATCGCTGTTGCTAATGGTTATACAACTCGTAGAGTTTAAACCGTTGATTGCCACATTTTCAATAATATAGGGTTCACTCCACGTTCCAGAACCGCTACACCATGGTTCAGAAGCTGCTTTTGATGCCCAAGCAGCATTTCCATCGATATTTATTGGAGTTCCAGTTAAATCCCAGTATCCTGATATCCGAATATTCTTTGAATCAACACCAATATGATTCAGTTGATTTTCAAATTCAACGCATGAAGCGACAATTAAGAGGACAACTAAACCAATTAAAAGTGTGAAAAATTGCTTTTTTATCTTTTTCTGTTTCTTCATTAAATTATACCTTTTTAATTTTTTATTAAATTAAGGTGATTTTGTTAAAAATCAGATCTGCTTACTTTTATGATTATAGTTCCAGAACTTTCGTGGGAGTTCTGAATTCCTTCGGAAGTTCCATAAAATATATATAAATATAAAAGATGCAGAATATAATTTAGATAATAAAATTTTATTTTCTTAAATTATGGAAATTATAAATTATCCTCCTGAAAAGATATATAGCCCTTCTAAGTTAAATAGGCCAAATTATGACCATA
Organism: Promethearchaeia archaeon; assembly: GCA_029856105.1. GTDB lineage: Archaea > Asgardarchaeota > Lokiarchaeia > Sigyniarchaeales > SOKP01 > SOKP01. Next base: position 14,010 of record JAHQWH010000156.1, read on the forward strand.
TTATTCTCTGGATGTTGTATAATAATGATATTTGTAGATGGTCCAGTTTTAGTCAAGAACCAATCGAAATCCCGTTAAGTACATTATCAAGACATTTAGAAGGATTAATAAGTAAAAGTTTTGTTGTCAGAATTTCAAAAGGTAATTATAAAATTACACCAGAAGGAAAAAAGAAATTTTTTGAGTTATCAAGCGCTAAGAATAAGGTAAAACAGCTAAATTTTCCCCCAAAAATAATCCTAAAAAGTGGAAGGAACTACTCTCACTGGATTCTTTGGATGGCGTATAATAACAATTATTGTAAAAGAGCTGATTTTCTTGGAGATCCTTTATTTATAAACCAGTCTTCATTGTCAAAGAATTTAAGTCTTTTAACTGAAGAGGGTTTTTTAATAAAAGAGGAGGGAAAATACACAATTACTCAATCTGGTAAATCAGAGTATTCAAGAATGCTACAACATTATGATTTAGATAGACAAACGATTTTAGAAGAAGAGAGTAAAAAAATTGAAGAAATTAAGCAAAAAACTATTGCCTTTTTCAATAAACTCAGAATTGAAGACAATGAAATTCAATTTAGATTTCTAACTAATGTTCTAAAATTAGATTATGAAAAAGTAAAACCGTTATTAAAAGATGAAAAAGTTTTCTATAAAATCTTACTTTTTATTTCAATTAATCATCCAGATCAATATCCTAACTTCATATCACCTGAAGATTTTTCAAACAAATATAAAATTAAAAAAATTACTCTTGATTATTATATTGATGAAATTTCTGAAGGGAAAATATATCCATTCAAATTTTTTAAATTAACAGGACCTTCAGGCGGAGTTTATTACTTTCAATCGGGTGGAAAATTGGAAAGAATGCTTCAGGTTATTACAGAAAACTATATTAACAAATACACGTATTTAAATAAACTCTTTTCGAAACCGGATGATAACCTGACCAAATACGATAGTACTTCTATTGTAAATCAGATTTTAGACGAGATTTGCAGTTTCTTATTCAATAAAGATTTTAAAGAATCATTACGAGAATTGTTACCGGGATATATTAAATATTTAGCATATAAGTTTGAGACTAAAAGGGAGTTAAAAAATACTTATGATAAATTAGAAGGATTAATTTGGCAAGATTTATCAGAAATTTTTGATTCCCAAATTTCTGAAGATTTAAAAAGTCAATATGAAGAAGAAGTTAAAGAAATTGATAGTGAAATTGAGTTAAATCCTTTGAATATCGATTTATATAAATTAAAAATTAAAATTTTAATTTATTTTAACCAATACAATAATGTATTAGGGGTATTAGAAAACATGTTAAAAGCGTTTCCTGAAGAGGAAATAGATATTATGATGAAAAAGGCATCTATTCTTAAAAGAAAGAGGGATCTGAGAGCGGGATTAGATATTATCGAAGATTTAATTAAAAAATACCCAAAAAATAAGGAACTTCTTAGCTATAAGGCTTATTGGTTCCAATATTTGGATAAAAAAGATGAATCCTTAGAAATTATGCAAAAACTTATAGATGGTGAACCAAATATAGGAATTTATCATGACATTTATGGAGAAATTTTAATGCATTTTGAAGAATATGAAAATGCTGTAAAAAGATTCTTAAAAGCACTTGTAATGGGCAGCGATGAGTGGTATATTTACCAAACTTATATTAAAATGGGAATTTGTTATAAAGCGCTTGGAAACCATGATCTAACAGTTAAAAATCTTAAAAAAGGGAAGGATATTCTAAATAAAAGCTCAGTTGATCCCGATACAAAACAAAAATGGCTTATAATCGCAGATCTCTTTCTTACTGAGATGAAGTAAGTTCTCTGTATTTAATAATTAATAAAAAATTTAGTCTTGATAGTTTATTGATAATCTTTAAAAAACAATCTAAAATATGCAATATATATATTTATATTTAGAGGGAATAAAATGAATGAAAGCTATTTTCAAGAATTTTTAGAGAATAATAAAATTGATGAAAACAAAATAGAAAATTATATCTCGAGAATTAAATATTATGAAAAATTTCTCAACAAAGAAAATCTTACTCTCGAAACAGTTAAACCTAAGAAATTAGTTGAATATACTGAATATTTGGTTTCTATCGAGAAAGAATCTGTTCTAGATTTTCTTAGAGCATTAATGAGTTATGCTAATTATTCCAAGAAATACGATTTTATTACTGAAGCGATAGATATTGCGGAGTCTTACATAGCAATGCAAACTTTGTTTTCAAGAATAGCTGAATTTCATGGTGAGAAGATAAGAAATGAAATTTTTAAAGATATGATTATTCCTCCTTTAGGCGTACATCCAGAAAAAAAACCTGATTTCACGAAAATTATTATGAAAAGATTGGAAGATAAACTTGGAAAAGAAAACACAATTAAACTTCTTTCACCATGCCTTCATGGCCGCCCACCTGATGATATTGAGGGAGATAAAAAAGTCATTAAAGAATTAGGTATTGATGGTTTTTTAGTAAAGAAACACCAAAAATTAATCCAAAGGCTCGAGAAGCATAGAGACGAAGAAACATTAGAATTCGCGCAATATGTTGATGATGAAGTAATAGAATTTGTGAGAAACAATCAGATGTTAGGTGAAGGCGTAAGAGAAGGAAATATCATTTATCTATGCAAGCTTCCTTATCAAATAAAGAAATTTCTAAATGCTAAAGACGACAAAATGAAAAGATTTTATCTTTGTTATTGTCCTTGGATTCGAGGAGCATTAAAAAATGGAACTGAAAGTGAAATCTCAAAGCATTTCTGTCATTGCAGTGCAGGCTGGTATAAACTTTATTGGGATCAAATTCTTGAACAATCCATAAAAGTTGAGCCTATTAAAACTGCGCTTGATGGTGCAATGGAATGCAAATTTGCTATCTATTTACCTGAAAACATAATAAACTCATATAAAAAGAAATAGGATTATACCATATCAACATCTCAAACTCGAACATTCACATTCTTTCTAAAAGTATTGAGATTATATTGTTTCCAAATCCTCCAAAATTACATGTAATCCCCGTTTCAGCGCCATCAACTTGTCTCTTTCCCGCTTCACCTCTTAATTGCCAAACTAATTCTACAACTTGAGCAATACCCGTAGCACCTAGAGGATGTCCACGCGCCTTCAGACCACCGGAGGGATTAATGGGAATTTTTCCTCCAATTTCCGTCAAACCATCGTGTGCTGCTTTTGCTCCTTCTCCTTTTTTAAAAAAGCCAATGTCTTCGCTTTCCACAGCTTCAAGAATCTCGAAAGCATCGTGAAGCTCAGCAACATCAATATCTTCTGGAGTCTTTTTAGCCATTTTATAAGCTTGATCAGAACAAATTCTCAACGCTTTCAATACGGTAAGGTCTTCTCTTTCGTGAACTATGTGCGTATCAGTTGCTTGACCTATACCAGTAATTAGAATAGGAGTATCGCAATATTGTTTTGCAATTTCTGCTTTACATAATACTAAGGTAGCTGCTCCATCTGAAATAGGGCAAATATGAAAAAGTCTTAACGGATCAGAGATAATTGGGTTTGTCTTATCGTCCTTAAGGTAATCGTAAATATTATCCCAATTTCCCTTTCCTTTTCGAATAGCACTCTCCATGAACTCGTCTAAAGTTTTTTGAAAATGTGCTACGGGGTTTAAAGCACCATTTTTATGGTTCTTAATTGCGATATCTGAAAGCCATTCCAATTTTGCGTTATATTTTTCTAAATATGTTCGCGTCAATAATCCTGCTAAAGAGGGAAGCGAAACACCGTGGCGTCTTTCTGCTTCGTGATGAGTCATAGTTGCCACATTAGAAGTTATAACTCCTGGAGTAGTAATGTGCGTCATCTTCTCACCACCAACGACTAAAACTAAATCGTCCATTCCAGAAGCAATTGCTTGAAAACCAGCTTTTACAGCGGACCCTCCACTCGCAGGACCGTTCTTTATATGATCGGCTGCAGCGGGTAATAGACTTATTCGGTCTACAAGAGCGCTCGCAAGGCCAGAAATCTGATTAAATTGTCCTGGGCTCATCGCACCCACATAAACGGAATTAAAATCTTTTTCGCTAGTATTAGAGTTATCAAGCGCTTCTAACGATGCTTCACAGAGTAAATCCATTAAACCCTTGTCTATTAATCTTCCGAATTTTGTGTGGCCTACTCCTATTATCGCTACTTTGTTCATAGTTATAACATATTTTTTTTATATTTAAGATGAATTATGATACATTTTGATTTTATTAAATAATAAGTTTAATACTAGTGAAATTTATTAAAATAAAATAATAATACTAAGTTAAATTGGATATATGCTCAAAATCCAAAGTCATGACTCTTGTTGAAAATATAAAAATTATCAGAAATTTACCAGAGAGCTCTAAAATCAGAGCCTCAGAATTGGTTTACGAAGCATTTCAGAAAAAAATTAATTCTGTTATTAAAGAAAAAGAGAAAGCGATAAGGATCATAACAAAATCTATAAATTATTCTGCTGGTTTTTATGCAGTTTATGAAAATTCTTTAGTTGGAATTGCAGGAACGCAATCTAAAGGGAATCGATTTATAAAAGTTAAATTTTCGTATTTTCACGAGGAATATGGGTTTTTTAAAGCGTTAATTAAAAAGATCTATTTCAACTTTGATTCTATAGGAACGATTAAAAATGATGAATTAGAATTAACTGCGCTTTCAGTCCAAAAAGAGATGAGAAGTAGGAAGATAGGCACTAAACTTATAAATAGTATTATTCTTTATGCCAAAAATAATGGATATAAAAAAGTAATACTCACAGTGGTTGATACCAATCCACTAGCAAAAAAACTTTATGAAAAAATTGGATTTAATAAGCATAAAACAAAAAAATATGGTTTCTTAACTCGCTCTGCTGGTTTTAAGGAAGTTACTCACATGGTAATAAATTTAAATTAAATCATCGTAATCGAAGAATAAGGTTTTTTCTAATTATATTTATATTGATATAGAATTAAGAATATAATATGAAATTCGAAAATTTAATTTATAAAGAGACGGACCAAGTGGCTTGGATAACGCTCAATCGACCTGATGTCATGAACGCTTTAAGCATGAAACTTTCTGAAGAAATAGTAACTGCTATAGAAATCGTAAGGCAGTCTACAAAACTCAAGTTCTTAGTTATCAAGGGCGCGGGGAATAATTTCTGCGTGGGCGATGATATTAAAGAAATGATTAAGTGGGGAAATGCGAATGATATAACAAGACGAGTAAGATACTACCAAAATATGGCTAATCAACTCGAAGAGTTAGATAAAATTTCGATTGCAGCTGTAGACGGTTTTGCTGTAGGAGGTGGTTTGGAAGTTACTATGGTATGTGATTTTGTAATTGCCACCGAACGCTCGAAATGGGGCATGCCCGAAGTGGACGTTGGGATAACTCCCGGATGGGGCGGTACCACGCGATTATCTCGACTTATAGGTCGAAGGAGAGCTAAGGAAATTAATCTTATCGGCGCGCTCCACTCTGGAGAAAAGGCAGTAGAATGGAATCTATGGAACCGGGTTGTGCCCAACAATCAACTTGATACCGAAGTAGAACTGTTATTGGATGTGCTTAAATCCAAAAATCAGCAAGGTATGCGTCAATTAAAATTCATAATTAACCGCGGAGTAGAGTGTGACTTATATACTGCTCAAGGCTTTGAGGTTTTATCTGGTGCTTTAACTGGAGCTGTTAGCGGAATGTGGAAAATAAAGGACGCCGATCAAGGCAAGGGTGTAATCGGATTCACCGAAAAGGACGGTCTGTGGCAAACTAGAAGGCGGTTAGCAAAAGATTTTTGGGTTGATTAATGCTTATGAAGATACAAATTAATAAAACAACCACTCCTATCGTATCGCCTGCCGTTGTTGTTACGGTAGGTGAATGGGACGAAGCAAATCTCATAACACTTGCGTGGGTTGCTCGAGTAGTATCTGAACCACCAGTAATGTCCGTTTCTATTCGACCATCAAGGCACTCGTATTCACTAATTGAAAAATTGGAAGAATTCGTGGTTAACGTTCCGAACGCAGACCAAATTCGAGAGATGGATTTCTGTGGAACGAGAACGGGGAAGAAAGTAGATAAATGGAAAGAACTTAACTTAACGAAACTAAAAGGTGCTGAAGTAGAAGTACCACTCATTAAAGAATTCCCGATTAATATCGAATGTAAAGTCATCAAAAAAATAATGCTTGGCAGTCACGTAATTTATTTAGGCGATGTTTTAGCAGTTCATGTCGATGAAGAAAAATTAACCGGTAGAAAACTAGATCCGTTAAAGCAGGACCAAATTGTATACATCGCGGGAAATTATTATGGCTTAGTTAAAGAACCGCTTGAAAAACAAGCATTTTCTGTGAGGTCCTAATTAGTATTACAATAGGGAATTGAAAAATAGAACGAATCAGAAATAAGAAAAACGGAAAAATTAATTAGACATGGATCGTTAATTTAATTAATTCTTTAAGAATAGAATAAAGAATTGTTTTCAAAAAAAAATTGGTTTTAAAATTGGTAAAAGGAACAGTAAAATGGTTTAATAGCCGAAAAGGCTTTGGATTTATAAACTCTGAAGAAGGAAACGATGTATTCGTTCATTACACCGCACTATCTGGTGGAGAGGACGAATATTTGACGCTAAACGAAAACGATAAGGTTGAGTTTGACGTAACAGAAGGTCAGAAAGGACCACAAGCTTCAAATGTTGTGGTAACCGAGAAAGCTCCCCCACAGTTTGGTTCATATAACCGCGGTGGTGGCGGTGGCGGCGGTAGACGAAATCGCTATTAATTTATTAATTAAGTGAAGTAGTATAAATCTAACAAAGTAATAATTTAACATAAGTATTAAATAATAATTAGTAAAAATTTTTGCGATTTTGCGATTGTTATCTAACCTTATCTTTTTTTTAATAATTTTTAATATGAACTATTGATTTTGAGATTATTAAATATTTTTTTAACTATTCTTCTTCAAATATTAGACTTTGTTATTTTTAATGTAATAAAACATACGGTTCTATCTTCCTCAGCAAGAAGAAATGGTCAAAATAGCTTCCAAGGTTGTGCCACCGCTCAAGTATATATTTTTTATAAATAATAATAGATATGATACATTCTTAGGCTCTTTTTTGTTGATTTAATGCGAAAAATGCTTCCTAATTATAAAAATAGTCTACATAGAAAAAGAAAACACTTTGAAAAATAAAAAAAAAGATATTTTATTGTTTTAATTTAACTTGTCTTTCATTTCCATATAGTAATCTAAAGAGGTAGGATTCCTTAATGCGCTTCGGTTGGTCACTTCCATGCCATGAATGATTTTAGTCACGGCAATTTCGACTTTCTTATTGCTGAAAGTGTAAGGTATGCCATCTGTGGGTGCAGCAAAGATTAGTTTAGGCACATGTCTTGGCGATGTCTTTTCACGCAATGTTGTCCTAATCTTGGCTTTTAAATCGTCCGTTAATTCGTATCCTTCATTCAAGAGAACGAACATTATTATTCGGATATCCCCGGAGTACTTCTGACCTATAACAAGACTATCAGCGATCTCAGGTAATTGTTCTACAACGTTATAGATTTCGGCAGTACCAATTCGTACTCCAGCAGGTTTTAAAACAGCGTCCGATCGACCCCAGAAGGTAATACCACCTGTATCGCTATGAATGACTATATAATCGCCATGTCTCCAAACCATCTTTCCTACGTCTTTATAGTAGTCAAAATAGGCAGCTTTATATTTTGTCATGTCATCGTCATCGCCCCAAAAATAGATTGGCATCGAAGGTACGGGAGCTTCACACACAAGTTCGGCCTGTAAATCTTCAATAGGTTCGGCTTTCTCAGAATACGATTCTACTTTCATCGCTAAAGCACGCCCTTGCAATTCTCCAGAATATACCGGTAAAATAGGTATCGCTCCAGCAAAACAACCGTTAATATCTGTTCCGCCACTGATTGAATTGAAAAAGAGATCTTTTTTAATCTCTCGATAGACGTATTCAAAACCTTCAGGAGATAATGTGGATGCAGTTTGCGAGATCTCTCTTAATGCACTTAGGTCATATTTCTCAGCAGGTTTTACCCCAAGTCCCATTAGGTAATGAATATACGCAGCACTAGTACCAAATATAGTTACCTTATGTTTTTCTATTAATTCAAAAAATCTCAATGGTTCAGGGTAAAGAGGATTACCATCGTATAAAAATATTGTACAACCTACTGCTAGTCCACTAATGAGCCAATTCCACATCATCCAAGAAGGAGCTGTAATATAATTTAGAACATCGCTTCTTTTTACATCAGTAGATAAGATTAATTCTTTTAAATGATTGATCAATACACCACCAGCGCCTTGAACCATACACTTAGGTTTCCCCGTTGTTCCTGATGAAAACATCACGTATAGAGGATGATCAAAAGGTAATTGTTCAAATTCAAGATTAGGATCTTCCTCCTTTGAAATAAAGTCATCCCAATGTACTGCATTTGGAATGTGACTTATCTCAGGCTTTCCGTCAGTGATGTAAGACGCCACCACTACTTTTTCTATCGAAGGAATAGCTTCAGCCACAGTTTTAGCATTCTCACTAATATTGAATTTTTTATCCCTATAATAATATCCATCAACTGTAAAGAGAACTTTTGGCTCAATTTGTCCAAAACGATCGATGACTGCGTTCGGTTGTAATTCCGCACCACATGAAGCCCAAGTTGCTCCAATAGCAGTAGCAGCTAACATGGCAATAGGGGTTTCAATCAAGTTTGGAATGTAGGAAACAACTCGATCACCTACTTTAACACCCATTTCCTTGAGAGATTTTGCTAAGCGTGCAACTACTTTATTTAGTTCAGCATAAGTAATCTGCTTCGAAACCTTGGTTTCTCCTTGAAAAACAAAAGCTAATTGGTCATCTTTATACTTGAGCAGATTTTCCGCAAAATTCAATCTTGCTCCGGGAAACCATTTAGTTCCTGGGAAAACGCTTAGATCCTCAACTACTCTATCATATGTCTTGGAAGCTACGATACCTCCAAAGTCCCACATAGCCGCCCAGAAATTCTCGATCTTTTCTACAGACCATCTATATAGATCTTTACCTCCCTTAATCTCTTGACCATATTTTTTATTTACATATTCGATAAACTTGGTGATCTCAGCATTTTTAATCCATTCATCGGAGGGTTCCCATAATTTTTTTTTATTTGAAATGATTAACACCTCGTAATTTGTAATCTTTCGACATTATATTTAATTCGTTTATACTAATTGATTATTGAATATTTCTATTACGATATTTTTTCTATTAAATTTTTCTGAATTGCAATATTTAAGTGTTTCTTGCAATTAAAATAGTAAAAAATTGTTGTTTTCACTTTTGTATTTAAGAGATTTTCAACAAAAATATTCTATAAAATTTAATATTTTAACGTTTATTATAAATATATTCCCATTTTTCTTATTATCTTCTAACTTATTAACAGAATTTATAATTTAAAGTTAATTTTTAATCATAGATTTAATTATTCTACATAAATAGATTTTTTAATAAAGGGTGCTAAAAATTTCTGAAATAAAGATTTTAAAAGAAGGGAAAGGAGAAATCTTCTGTAAAAATACGCCTTCTGAAGTCAGAAAATGGACCAGAGAGAATAAATCGCGTGCTTTAATAGATAAACGTATGAACATTAAAGATGCCGTAAAAAAGTACATTAAAGATGGTGATTATTTAGCTATTGGAGGATTTGGCCACATTAGAATCCCCATGGCTATAATATACGAAATCGTAAGGCAACGAATTAAAAATTTATCCGTTGCGGGGCATACTGCTGTTCAAGATATTGATATGTTAATGGCCGGTGGTTGTGTGTCTGCTGTTGATATTGCTTATGTCGTTGGATTTGAACTACGGGGGCTTTCTGGAGTTCAGAGACGGCTTTTTGAAAGTGGTCAAGTTAAAAAAACAGATTACACTAATGGAGCAATGTCTTATCGTATTCGAGCTGGTGCTCAAGGCGTACCGTTTATTCCAGTTAAGGTAATGCTTGGAACTGATACGATGATGCATTCCCCAGGCAAAGTTGTTAAGTGCCCATTTACCGGAGAGAAAGTATTATTATTACCATCGTTAAACCCTGATGTTTGTATAATTCACGCACATAGAGCAGATATGTATGGGAACGTTCAAATTGACGGACATATCGTTAAAGACGACTTACAAGCGAGAGCATCAAAGAGGGTTATAGTCATGTGTGAAGAATTAATTAGCGACGACATCATTAGACAAGACCCAGGTAAGACCGTCATTCCTTTTTACATGGTAGATGCTGTTGTAGAGCAACCTTGGGGTTCACATCCCGGTAATATGCCGTATAAATACTATTTTGACCACAAATTTACTGAAGATTACTTAGCAGTAGGTAGGAACAAAGATCCAAAAGTATTAGAAAAATGGTTAGAGGATTGGGTATATAGTCTTGATAGTTTTGACGATTATTTAGTGAAATTAGGACCTAGAAGGCTATATAACCTTAGGGATGCCGAATTTTTAAGAAAACCAGTGGGGGGATTAAAAAATGACCGCTGAAAATTATTCATTAAGAGAATTAATGGCAGTTGTTGCAGCTAGACAATTGCAAGATGGAAAATCACTAGCAGTGGGAACGGGGCTACCGCTAGTAGCAGCAATGTTTGCTCAGCTAACTCATGCTCCCAATTTGGTTATCTTTTTTGAAGCTGGTGGAATCGCACCACAATTACCTACGCTTCCCGTATCCGTTGGAGATTCACGAACAATTCATAAAGCCTTATGCACAACCACACTAATCGATATTATGGATTCTATGCGTAGAGGCTTTATTGATTACGCCTTTTTAGGTGGAGCACAAATAGATAGTTATGGTAATCTTAATTCCACTATGATCGGAGACGATTACGAAAAACCTAAAGTGCGATTTCCTGGTTCAGGAGGTGCAAACGATTTTGGTTCGCTCGCTTGGGAAACGCTTATAATCATGGATCGCCATAGTCCTCGAAGATTTATTGAAAAAGTAGATTTCATTACAACACCGGGTTTTTTATATGGTCCTGGGGCCAGAGAAGAAGAGGGTTTATCTGAAGATACTGGTCCTTCGCGCGTTATTACAGATTTATGTTTAATGGATTTTGAACCAAAATCAAAACGAATGAGGTTAATTGCAACTCATCCAGGAATTACGGTTGATGACGTAATAAAAGCTACTGGTTTTGAATTAATTATTGCTGATGATGTGGAAACTACTAAACCTCCCACTAAGGAGGATTTAAGATTATTGCACGAAGTAATAGACCCTAACGGTTTTGTATTTAAAAAATAAATCTTTTTTTTAATTTTTTTTTATTAGGTAGCAAATTAGTATATGAAAA